>NZ_JBFUGJ010000485.1:0-3466 GCF_056402975.1 Mesorhizobium sp. P3_A9
GCCGGAACCTGTGCCGGCCTTGCCGCAAGCTTCGTCAGCATGGCTTCGGCCTCGGCGCCGCGCTCGGAGCGCTCGATGAAGCCGCCGCCGAAGATGCGGGCTTCGTTGCCGTCATCGGAATAGAGCACGCAGGCCTGTCCGGGCGCGATACCGGACTCGCCGTCGGCCAGTTCGACCGACGTCACGCCTGCCGCGTGGCGCAGCACCGCCGGGCGTGGCGGCCGGGTCGAGCGGACCTTGGCGAACAGTTCGAGGCCGCTGGCCGGAACATCAGCCAGGGCATCGTCACCCAACCAGTTCATGTTGCGCAGAAAAATCTTGTGCGTCTCCAGCGCTTCGCGCGGGCCAACCACGACGCGGGCCCGTTCGGCGTCGAGATGGACGACGTAGAGCGGCTCGCCCGACGCAATGCCGATGCCGCGGCGCTGGCCGATCGTGTAGCGCAATATGCCCTCATGGCGGCCGAGCACGCGGCCGTCGATGTGGACGATGTCGCCCGGATTGGCGGCGGTCGGCTTCAGCTTGGCGATGATGTCGGAATATTTGCCTTGCGGCACGAAGCAGATGTCCTGGCTGTCCTGCTTGGCGGCCACCGTCAGCCCCATCTCCTCGGCGATGGCGCGAACCTGCGGCTTCGACAGGCCGCCCAGGGGAAAGCGCAGATAGTCGATCTGCGCCTGCGTGGTGGCGAACAGGAAATAGCTCTGGTCGCGGTCAGCATCGACCGGCCGGTAGAGCGCGCGGTGGGCGCCATTGGCGCCGGAGCGGATATAGTGGCCGGTGGCGAGCGCATCGGCGCCMAATTCCTTGGCGGTGGCCAGGAGATCGGCGAACTTGACCGTCTGGTTGCAGGARACGCAAGGGATCGGGGTCTCGCCGGCGACATAGCTCTCGGCGAAGGGGTCGATGACCGCCTTGCGGAAGCGCTCTTCATAGTCGAGCACGTAATGCGGGATGCCGAGCRTCTCGGAGACGCGGCGGGCATCGTCGATGTCCTGTCCGGCGCAGCATGAACCGGCCCGGTGGGTCGCGGCGCCGTGATCGTAGAGCTGCAAGGTGACGCCGACGACATCATAGCCYTCGCGCTTSARCAGGCCGGCGACCACGGACGAATCCACGCCGCCCGACATGGCGACGACAATGCGGGTGTTTTCGGGGCGTCCGGGAAGGTCGAGACTGTTCATGATGCTTTCATTCTGCGCGGCGTCTGAATGCCAATGTCGAGAATATAGGTCAAGCTTTCCGGCGACGCCAGCTTGCAAGGCGATCGACGGAAAGCCAGCCATCCGCGATGGGCCGGATTTTTCCCAGCCGATTCAAGGCTTCCAGCGCGATGTTTCAAATGCCTGCGAAAAGACTAACGCGGCGTTCACGATCCTTACCTAGTCATTAGGGTCTGCTTAGGCAATTTTTAAAGCTGTGGCGGTAACGTGGCGGGGATTGGGTCTTTGAGTTTTTTGTAGAGAGTACGATGACCGATCTGGTTAGACCTAGAGTCAAGTATGTTATTGGGCCTGACGGCAGCCCTCTTACGATTGCCGATCTGCCGCCGACGAACACGCGTCGCTGGGTTATCCGGCGCAAGGCGGAAGTCGTCGCGGCGGTGCGCGGCGGGCTTTTGAGCCTCGACGAGGCATGCCAGCGCTACAAGCTGACCACCGAGGAATTCCTGTCCTGGCAGGCGTCGATCGACGAATATGGCCTTGCCGGGCTGCGCACCACGCGCATCCAGCAATACCGGCACTAGGCTTTTGCTTTGACGCAATTCCCAAGGGAAATCGCCACACTTTTCCTGGAATTGCTTTAGGGCGGACCTGAATATGATCAAAGGGCGCGGCACTCCGCGCCCTTTGCGTTTTTCGAAGTTCGTTTTAGTCCTTTTCGCGCTCAGACCGTCAGCGCCACTTTGCCGATCGGCTTGGTGGCGAGAAAGGCGTGGGCGGCACCGGCCTCTTCGAGCGGGAAGCTCTTTGCCACGTGGACGGTGAGCTTGTTCGCGTCGATCAATCGGCCAAGTTCCAAAAGGCCTTCGCGGTCAGGCACGACGGACATGCGCTCGACCCGGATGTCGCGTGCGCTGGCCAGCGCCCTGGTGGTGTCGCTCAGGTTCAGCAAGGACACCAGCACGCCGCCATTCCTGAGGACCTTCAGCGAGCGTTCGGCGTGCTCGCCGCCCATTGGCTCCAGCACCAGATCGATGTCGCTGATGCGGCTGGTAAAATCGCCTTGGGTGTAGTCGATGACCTCGTCGGCGCCGAGCTTGCGGACGAAATCGATCTTGTTGGGGCTGGCGGTGGCGATGACATAGGCGCCGCGCGCCTTGGCGATCTGCACGGCCAGATGGCCGACGCCGCCGGCCGCGGCATGGATCAGCACGCGCTGGCCCGATTTCAGTCCGCCATGGCGGACAAGGCCCTGCCAGGCGGTCAGGCCGGCCAGCGGCAATGCGCCTGCCTGGATGTGGTCCGCCGCCTTCGGCTTCAGGGCGATCTCATCGGCGGGCGTGGCGACCAGTTCGGCGTAAGCGGCCGCCTGCTTGGGGAAGCGCGGCATGCCGAACACCTCGTCGCCGACCTTGAAGTCGGTGACACCGGCGCCGAGCGCCTCGACGGTTCCCGAAATATCCCAGCCGAGGATGAAAGGCGGCTCTCCGAGCAACTTGTAATTACCGGCGCGGACGGAGCCATCGACCGGATTGATGCCGGCTGCCTTGACGCGGACGAGCACTTCGCCCGGCTRTGCCGTCGGGTCGGGCTGGTCGGCAATGACAAGGACGTCGGGTCCGCCGACGGAATTCTGGATAACGGCACGCATGGGATGTCTCCTGCTTGGTTGGTGCCGCTATCATTTGGATAGTAATATTCTCTTGTCCAGTATGTACCTTCTTGATATATAGGTACCTCATGGATAGTGAAGACAACTTCGGCTATGATGCGTACCGGCGGACTTGTGCGTCGCACACCGTGCTSGAGATGCTGGCCAGCAAATGGGTCTACCTAGTGGTCTGCGCGCTGCGCAAAGGCCGGCTGCGCAATGGCGAGCTTGCCCGCAAGCTCGAAGGCATCACGCCCAAGATGCTGACGCAGACATTGCGGGTGCTGGAGCGTGACGGCCTGGTGCGGCGCGAGATATTTCCGGTCATTCCGCCGCGCGTCGAATATGAATTGACCGAGCTCGGCCAGAACCTCGCGGGACTGCTCACCCAGATCAGGGTATGGGCGGAACAGCACGCGCCTGACATCAAGGATGCCCGTGCCAGGGCGATTGCCGCAAATGAAGGGGATTGGGCCGCTTAGATCGGTGATCTCCGCGGCAATTCGGCGGGTGCGGTGCGGAAGCTATCGCCCGACGAGGTGTGCGCTCGCGGACATGCTGACGATCCGGATCTCGGCAGGTTTAGCCGATCATGGCGCTGCGGCCGCCGGTTTCGGCCTCGCGAATCTTGGTGTCGCGCGATTCCAGCATT
>NZ_JBFUGJ010000486.1:0-3464 GCF_056402975.1 Mesorhizobium sp. P3_A9
CTGTTGGCGCAGCAATTCGTGCGTCGTCCTGACCTTGACGAGGATCTCCTCGCGGGCGGCGGCCGGGACGACGAACTTGTCCACCCTGAACACGCTGCCGCCGTTAACACTCTGATTTATGTCGTTCATTTCAATTGTTCCGTTCCTGGATGATGGTGTTCTCGGGCTCCAGGAGCGGGCGTACAATCTCAACCTAAGTTGAGGTCAAGCACAAAAATCAATTTACCTCTGACGTCCGCCGGCGAACGATGACGCCGAGTTCGTCGCCTTCGCGCGCAAGGCGCAGGCGTTCCTCGGCCTCGGTCGCTTCGCGCTGGCGGTCCCACATCGAAGCGTAGAGGCCGTGCTTTCGCATCAGCTCGACATGGGTGCCGCGCTCGGCGATCTGGCCGTCCTTGAGCACGATGATCTCGTCGGCGGAAATCACCGTCGACAGGCGGTGGGCAATGACGATGGTCGTGCGCCCCTTGCTGACGAGGTCGAGCGCGGCCTGGATTTCCTGCTCGGTGTGGCTGTCCAGCGCGGAGGTCGCTTCGTCGAGCATCAGGATCGGCGGCGCTTTCAGGATGGTGCGGGCAATCGCCACGCGCTGCTTCTCGCCACCCGAAAGTTTTAGGCCACGCTCGCCGACCATCGACTTGTAGCCGTCGGGCAGTTTTTCGATGAACGGCCCGATCTGGGCGAGTTCGGCGGCCTTGCGCACCTCTTCTTCGCTGGCACCGACGCGGCCGTAGCGGATGTTGTAGGCGATGCTGTCGTTGAACAGCACGGTGTCCTGCGGCACCATGCCGAGCACCGCGCGCAGGCTGCCCTGGGTGACATCCCTGACGTCCTGGCCGTCGATCAGCACCTGGCCGGCCTGCACGTCGTAGAAGCGGAACAGCAGCCGCGAGATGGTCGACTTGCCGGCGCCGGACGGCCCGACAATGGYGACCGTCTTGCCCGCCGGCACCTCGAAGGAGACGCCCTTCAGGATCTTGCGATTCGGATCATAGGAGAAATGCACGTCGCGGAATTCGACCTTGCCGGATCCGACGATCAAGGATTTCGCGTCGGGCTTGTCGACGATCTCCTGCGGCACATCTAGCAGGTCGAACATGTGCTCGATGTCAGTCAACCCTTGCCGGATTTCGCGGTAGATGAAGCCGATGAAGTTGAGCGGCACGGAAAGCTGCACCAGCATGGCGTTGATGAAGACGAAATCGCCGACCGTCTGCGTATGCGCCTGCACYTCCAGCGCCGACATGCACATGACGACGACMGTGCCGAGSCCGAAGATGATGCCYTGGCCRAARTTCAGCCAGCCGAGCGAGGTCCAGGTCTTGGTGGCGGCGATCTCGTAGCGCGCCATCGAGCGGTCGAAGCGCTCGGCTTCCATGGCCTCGTTGGTGAAATACTTGACGGTCTCGAAATTGAGCAGCGAGTCGATCGCCTTGGTGTTGGCGTCGGTGTCGCTGTCGTTCATGTCGCGGCGGATCGAGATGCGCCAGTCGCTCGCCTTGACCGTGAACCAGACATAGAGGCAGACGGTGGCCGCCACCACGGCCACATATTTCCAACCATAGGTGAACCCGAATATGCCGGCGGTCAGCGCGAATTCGAGAATGGTTGGCGCCGTGTTGAGCATGATGAAGCGCACGATCGTCTCGATGCCCTTGGTGCCGCGCTCGATGATGCGCGACAGACCGCCGGTGCGGCGCTCCAGGTGGAAGCGCAGCGACAGCTGGTGCATGTGGACGAAKGTGCGGAAGGCAAGCTGGCGCACCGCATGCTGGCCGACGCGGGCAAACAGCGCATCGCGCAACTGGTTGAAGCCGAGCTGGACGAGCCTCAGCACGTTGTAGGCGATAACCAACATCACCGGAGCGAGCATGAAAGAAGGCAGCGGCGGTGGCACCTTGGAGCCGCCCGCCAGCGCATCGGTTGCCCATTTGAAGAAATAGGGGCCGGCGACCAGCGTCAGCTTGGCAACGACCAGCAGCAGTGTCGCCCAGGTCACGCGCGCCCTGAGGTCGGCACGGTCGGCCGGCCACATATAGGGCCACAAATTGCGCAATGTGGTTAGGGTTGAGGTGTCGGCGGAGACGGTTTTTTCGGCCACTTTTCTTGCCTTTTGGGTGAGAGGGTCAGCGGCCGGAGCAGCAGGAGTTGACGAGCGCGTTCAGCGATGCCGACAGGTTGGCGAGCGCGGCATGATCGACCGCATAGCGAGAACGCTGGCGGTCGGGCTCGAAGCAGACCAGACCGGCTTCGACCAGTATTTTCAGATGCTGAGAAACCGTCGACTGCGCCAGATCGAAACGGTCGACGACCTCGCGGCAGCAGCACGAATTGCTGGCCGAGAGGTGCTTCAGAATCTCAATCCGTGCCGGATGCGACAACGCCGCGAAACGCGCTGCGACAGCGCGGCTGTCGGAGATGCAGTTGGGTAGAGCGCTGGTAGCGCGGTCTGGTTCAAGGGCGGATTCTGTCATCGTTCATCGGCGATAGACGATGAACGATGACAGGGCAAGCTAGGCCGATGGGTAGATCGGCTGAACTGCCGATCTCTTCCCTACTCCGTCTTGGTCGGTGCCGTCGTCGCCTGCTCGCCCATCGCCTTGAGGTCGGCGGATTCGCCTTCCTTGGACTTTTCCGGGACCTTGAACACCTGTCCTGGCCAGATGCGATTGGGATCCCTGATCTGGTCCTGGTTGGCGAGGTAGATGGTGGAATAGCGCACGCCATGGCCGTAGACGCGCCGTGAAATCCGCCACAGCGTGTCGTTGCGGCGGATGATGACGGCGCCATCGGCATGTTCGAGCTTGGGCGACACGACTTCGGGCACGTCGCTCGGCGGCGTAGCCGCGGCGACAACGGCCGGAGCCTCGGCGGCGGGCGCAGCCGGGGTTGCCGGTGCCGTCGCCGCCGGAGCGGCGGCTACGGCCGGTGCCTCGGCGGCAGGTGCCGCAGGCGCTGCTGGAGCCGGAGCGGCCGGGGCAGCCGCAACAACGGCGGGCGCCGCAGGAGTCGGGGCGGCTGGGGCTTCGGCGACTGCAGGTGCGGCCGGCTTGGTCTCGGCAGGCTTGGCATCCGCCGGCTTGGTCTCGGCGGGCGCCACCGCGGCCACCGCTTCGCCCGGCTCACGCTCGAACGGCACAGCGGCACGGGCCACCACCTTCACGCCGTCGGCATCGAGGCCGTCGACATGAATGGTATAGCTGCCAACCGGAATGTCGCGCGTCGCCTCGACGAGGAAATGACCGTCCGGCGATGTCTGCGCGTCACCGAGCAGGATGTCGTTGGCATAGGCGCGCACCTTGCGGCCCGGATCGGCAAGGCCGGCGACAAAGATCTTGTTGCCGTCGATCTCGACCGCCTCGACGACGATCTTGGGCTCGGCCACGGCTGCGGCGGGCGGTGTTGCCGGCGCGGCGGGAGCCGGTGCAGCCTCGACGACGGCTGGCACAGGTGCCGGTGCGGCT
>NZ_JBFUGJ010000487.1:0-3455 GCF_056402975.1 Mesorhizobium sp. P3_A9
GTGCGGCTGCAATCGGCGCTCGAATGCCTGCAGTTCGAGCAGGAATCGTTTGGCGCACTGCACCAGATGCTGGCCGGCCTGTCGCCTCGCGAGCAGGACGACGCCTGGGCCGAAATCGAAACCGCGCTTGGTCAGTTCGAACATGACGGACAGTTCGAAGGCCCATGCGAAATGCTGGTCGCAGCCGCCACCAGATAGTGGACCTCTGCGGGCGCGGCTTGGGCGGCACCAGATTGTCCTTCACGCCCGGCCGAACAGCCGCGCCAGCCGCTTCTTGAGCGGCCGCAGCGACAGGCGCCGCCGCCGCGACAATTCCGCAATGCGCTGCCGCACCGCGCGCATGGCGTCGGCGTGGACGGCATCGACGCTCATCGAGCCGTCGCCGAGCAAGAGGTCCGGCCCGCGGGCCGGCCGCATGATGCCGCGCAACGCCCGCGCATGCATCTCGGCGTAGCGGCTGTAATCCACACCCGCCTCCCAGCCCGGCGGACGCGACATGACGGTCGGATTGTTGTTGATCTCGAAGGTCTGGACGCGACCGCCGACGAGGCCGTAGTCGATACGGCCGTAGTCGATGCCTGCCAGTGCAAAGATGCGGTCAAGTTGCGCCGCGTGCGGATTTTCAGCCGCATAGGCACGGCTTTCGGCGCGTTCGGCATCGCCAAGGATGGCTTCGGAAAACTTGATGTACCACGAATGACTGCTGAAGCAGTGCTGCGCATAGATACGGTCGCCAACCTTGAAGGCCGAATATTTGCGGAACCGGCCGTCAGCCGAAGGCGCGGTTCCGTATTCGACGATCATGACATCGCGATCCTCACGGATGCGGGATGGCATGGCGGCAATCGCCCTTTCCAGCCCATCCGCGCTATCGATCAGCCCGGTCAATGGTGGATCGTGCCGGCTCTCCCAGCGTATGAAGACCGGGAAGCGGCTGATCTCGCTGCGCTGGCCAATGCGGTGGACATCAAAATCGTTGAGCCCGGCCGCCTTCAAGCGCTTCAGCAGCGTGAAGCGGCCGGGCACGACGGCAGGATTGTTGAGCAGCAACAGGTCGGGATTGCGCTCGGCGATACGCTCGTGCAGACAAACCACGGCTTGCAATTGCGCTGGCGCCAGCCTCTCGAAATCCGTGAAGACAAAACTGCCGGCTGCAACAGGGCCGAGCCGCGCGGCCAGCTCGTAGGGAATGATGCGGACGAGATCGCCAAGCCCATGGTCGTAATAGCCAAGCAGCACACCGATCGTGTAAGCGTGTCGGCGTGTGCAGAAATAGTAGATCGGCGCCTGATCGACGGTCATGGCCGGAGTTTGATTTCCGGGCGACGCACGCCTCTCCCGGCTGGCACGGTGGGATTTTTCGAAAGACGATGCATAGCGAGCCCTCCTCCACCGCCACGTTCGAGGCCGCCGGCCATCCCTGGCACGGCATTCGCGCCGGCGCCTTCGAGGGCGCCGCGAACACCTACGCGATCCATGATGAAATGCGGCGGCAGGCCCCCGTCTGGCAGGCGCCGTGGGGCGACGTCTACGTCACCGGATACGATCTCGTTTCGAACGCCCTTGTCAATCGCAAGCTGTCGCACGTGCCGCCGGGCAGCGAGGCGGCGGAGCCCCGTTCGGCGATCCGCGACTGGCTGATCTATCAGGAGGGCAGCGCCCACGTCGCCCTGCGCCAAGCCCTGCGGCAACCCTTCGTCGGCAAGGGCATGGCGGCAATGCGTCCCGTGGTCATGCAGGCGGTCGAGGACCTCGTCGGCAATGGCGGCTTGTCCGGCGGCACGGTCGATGTCGTGGCCGCCTTCACGCGGGCCATACCTGAACGCGTCATCTGCCGCCTGCTTGGCGTGCCGGACGAGGACATGCCACTGGTGCGGGCATGGTCGGGTTCGATCCGCACCATTCTCGACACCGGCTTCGACGATGCTTTCGGCGGCCGCGCCAACCCCGCCGACGAGATGTCCGACTACTTCGTCAGCCATTTGCGCGGTCTGCTTGCCACCGGGCGGATGCCGCTGCTGCTGACCGGGCTGGCTGGCCTCGTCGAAGCAATCGGGCTGACGGCCGCCGGGCGCAACATCGCCTTCCTGGCCTTCGCCGGCCACGAGACGACAGTGCATCTCATCGGCAATATGCTGTTCCACCTTGCCCGCCAGCCCGCGCAATGGTCCGCCCTGCAGGCTGATCGCCGGCTTGCCGTCAATGCGGTCGCCGAAACGCTGCGGCTGGAAAGCCCGGTGCAGAAGATCTGCCGCTGGCCGCTGGAGGCCGTCGTCATCGGCGGCCAGGCGGTCGAGAAGGACCGCCTGATGGTGCTGCTGGTCGGCGCCGCCAACCGCGACCCGGCCCAATTCGTCGATCCATCGCATTTCGACCTCCGCCGGTCCGGCAGGCAGAACCTGGCCTTCGGCCGCGGCGCGCATGTCTGCATCGGCAGGGCGCTGGCCGAAATGGAAGGCGCCGCCGTGCTGGAAGCTGCACTCGCCCGCTGGAGAACCATCGAGCCGGTCGCCGCCCGCTGGATGGACAATTCCTCGATCCGCGGCCTGGAGATGCTGACCTTGCGCCTGACGGAGTGATCCGCCCGCGCCGGGAGGTCCAAGGCCACGCTCACGATGCATCCGCCAGCCCCTTGGCAAAGCTTGTAAGACCGTAGCGCTTCAGATTGCCAATCTCGAACTCCGCCAGGCAGGCGAGTTCGACACCTCTGGAGTAGAATGGGTTGGCTCTCAGGAAGAAAGCGGCGAAGCGATTGCGGACCGCCGTTTGCTCGACATCGGCCCATTGTCGCCGCAAATGGCCCTGGGACGGGCCGAAATCGACCAACCCCGTGGCCGGATCGAAATAGTGCCCATAGCGGGCGGCCGCAATCGTGTCGCGGATTGCCTGCAGGCGGGCCGAGTCCTGGCCATCGATGGCGGGAACGAACTCGCGGAAGAAGTTGGGCAGGATGCGGAATGTCCTGTGCCCGCCTATGATGGGGAACCAGAACAGGCGGCCCCCTACCCTTGCCTTGGCGGCGCCCGCCGCGCGGAAGAAACCGCGCAGCAGCATAGGGTCGCCCCAGCGCGCCGAATGGAGAACGGTATCGCCGGAAAAGAGATAGTGGACAGTGTCCTCGCCGACAGTCTGCGGCCTGACGAGATAGGTCGAGAAGCCGATGATCTCCCGGTCGCGCCGGATGATCACGACAGCATCCTTTTCGGCGAGATCGCGCTCGAAACCGTTGCGGTCGACGGCCTCGTAGTAGGTCTCGTACAACGCAAACATCTGATCGCGGTCGGACGGGGTCAAATCCGTGACCGGTGTGTTTACCTCGCGGATAGAATCGATTTCATCTGCAATACTTCGCACGCAATCTTGCCGCCCTATTGAACCCCGATATATCGAATATGAGATAGAGCTTGAGAAGTTCAACCCGCTCTTTTCCGAATCCTTGTCAAACCGGTTATGCC
>NZ_JBFUGJ010000488.1:0-3448 GCF_056402975.1 Mesorhizobium sp. P3_A9
GACCCCTCCCGAATCGACAGTGCCAACGAGTTGATGTTCCATCCCGTCGAGAAGACGGCGATCAAATTGCTTTTCCGAACCCACTATAAGTCGAGGAGTGGGGCCGTCCCACGCGCGAACAAAGTAGGAGAATTCTAGTTGGCTCGCCGCCGACCCTCTTTCGGTAGGTTCTAGGAAAGGATCAACGAAACTCGATAACGTTTCAAAGAAACGTTCGCGCGCAGCCCTGGCTGACGAATCGGCTACCGCTTCGTCCAATTCGACGCGCAGGTCATAGTTAATGTGCGCGACCATCAAAGCGGTGCCGTGGTCAGAATCGCCCGACCAAACCGGCCATTGGGCAAGATGTCTCTCGCCAAAGGAAATACTAGTGATCGTGGAAAGGATCTCTTCGGACGGAGGCCCGAGCTTGTTCGTGACTCCGGTCGCATGTTCAGTCTCGTAGAGCTGATCGTAGGCTCGCCATGCAGCAGTTAGCCGAGCCTTACGAAGGTTGTCTTCACCCCCAGTAACATTTTGTGCCAGACCCTCGCCAAGTTCGGGCAGTATGCTGAGAAGCTCTTCCTTCTTCTCGAATTCCGTTACCGGAATATAAACATCCCCAAGATTAATGAATGGATTTTCGAATAGGCGCCAGTCCAGTAACGCCGCAACGAAGGGTTGCGATCTGCGTTTCGATACTAGAAGCAGAATTGGCCCAAGGTTGGCACACGAAAGGCGGCCAATGCCCTTCTGACCCTGTCTTGCTCTTTGTCGTAGGCCATTGCGATCTACGAATGGCGTATGATCGACCGTTGCTTTGGACTCTGTTCCGACGACAAGCCAGCGCTCTTCGAATTCACGTCTGTTCATTCCATGGCCGTCGTCACTTATAACGGCGGTCGGCTCGTCTCCATCGTAAATATCGAGAGCCACATTTCTGGCATAGGCGTCGAATGCGTTTTTCCAGATCTCAGATATGGCGGTAGGGCAATCCGCTATCTGCTCACGCCCGAGATGGTCAACCGTCCGAGCTTTGGTCTGAAAGGCTAGGGTGGAGATCACGCGGGCTCTCGCTGCTGCGCATCTTTGCGAGCCTCGGCGCTCTCCTTCCGAGGAGTAAGAATCGGCTTGAGACGCTCAATAAGCAACTGGGCAAATGCAATAGGAACTGCGTTTCCGACTTGTTCGCCAGCCGCCATCAGTCCGCCCTCGAACACAAAGTTATCGGGAAAGGTCTGTATCCGTGCCGCCTGCCGGACGGTTATACCATGGTGGAGGGTCGGGTGCACAAAGCGGCCCTTTGATGGATTAATGCAAGCCGTCGTCATCGTGGGGGCCGGCTTGCTAGGGTCGATGCGGCCATAGACATCATTGTGACCGTCATGGTCAGCGTGGCAATTGAGAATGCGGCCCGAAACATGACGGCTTCCACCGTTGGGCGGCGTGTTTTCAAACGCCTCCAACAACTCTTTGCCGTGCTTCATGTGAATGTCATTAGGATCGCCCGCGTTGGCTGGGCGAAAAGCAGATTCGCATCCAATCCAGGACTTGAGATGGGGTTCTGTCCTGCGGAGCACTTCGCTCCCGTGCGTTTGCTTCGGAGGCCATACAAGATCGTCTCGTTCTACACCTCGGCGTACCCYGAGAATGAACACACGCTTTCGGCGTTGAGCGATCCCATAGTCGCGAGCGTCTAACACCACCGGTCTAAAAACTTCGTAGCCTGATTCAGCTCCCTTGGAGTAGAAGCGATCCAAAGCCGCTTTGTGTCGCGGCCACAGCATTCCAGGCACGTTCTCCATCAGGAAAACTCTAGGCGAGAATGCGCGCACGAAATCAAAATAGATATGGATGAGGTCATTTCGATCGTCAGCAACGCCAGCGTCATTTAGTCTATGCGTCGAAAAACCTTGGCAGGGCGGGCCGCCCAACAGTAAGTCACATGAAGCATTGCGACCGAATATCTCTCGGGCCAGCTTCGCAGGCGACAATTTGCGGATGTCTTCATCTCGAAGGACGAGCTTCGGCTCAAGAGCAGCGAAATTTTTTCGGTACGTTGAGGCTGCATTTTTGTTATGCTCAACAGCAAGTTTGATAGTCAGTCCTGCGTTGCGCGCTGCGAGAGAGAATCCACCAGCTCCCGCAAACAAATCAATGCAGTTCAACAATCTGCCGCTCCGTAACTGTGTTCACGGGCGGTCTTCACAAGTAGGCTCACGTAGCCGCTCCAAATCAATCTTAGCATTCTTTTGAGTTACAAGCGACTTATTTCGAGAGTCGTCCCCTGGGCATTCCCACGGAAGTTTGATTTGTTCGACGTCAAAATCGCGCCTTTGGTCAAAACCGAGTCCAGAATACCCCGGAGTCGACTTTCCGTACGCGTGTCACATTCCCAAATCACATGAACTTGCCATCCCATACTTTCTAAAGATGTAATCGCCTGAGCATCGCGCAATTGGTTCCGCTCGAATTTGGCGAGCCAGAAATCGATATTTGTGGACGGCGTCGACGATCGGTCGCAGCCTGGATGCCTATGCCAAAAACAGCCGTGGACGAAGATCGCAATCTTGTATCGAGGAAATATTAGATCGGGGGTGCCGGGGAGATCGTGACGATGGAGTCGGAAACGAAATCCAAGCGCATGGGCGAGCTTTCGCACTCTGATCTCCGGGGCGGTATCTCGCGACCGTACCTTTGACATCATCAACGATCGAGAAGAATTCCTTAGCGGGCTCAATGTGCTCCTCGACTACCATTCGCAAGGCCACCTTTGTGCCACGAGCAAATGTAGATTGCCAAGGCCAAGTTTCCTCCCCTCCAGGACATCTCACTCCCTAAAACAGCGCCTTCTCCAGCGGCCCGTCCAGCGTCTCGGCAAAGGCCGTCGCCAGATGATGCCTGTCACGGAACGCCAGCTTGCCGTCGATGAAGACGTGGCACTCAGTCGGGCCGCAGAAGCGGTCGGTGAGGTCGACGTAGAGCGTGTCGGGTACGCTTTCGACCACGGCGCGCTCTTGCGCCGCGGCGCTGTCATTGGCTGCCTGCGCTCTCGGCGTGTCGCAGCGTGAGGGGGCTTCGCGCCACCACAGCGCGCGGGCCACGCAGGAATCGGCAAAGCTGTCGCCGATCGGCGTGTCGCGGATGACGGCGGTCTCGACGCCGGCCTGGCTGAAGGCCTGCAGTGTCGAGCGCAGGCCGGCCTGCCAGCGCGCGGTCTCGGCTTCGCGGCCGGCGGCGGGCATGTCGCGCGTCAGGTTGCCGATCGAGAATTCGGAGATCACCACCAGCCGCGGCTTGGCGCGGATGATGTCGGCTATCGCCTGTTCGCGCCAGGCGTCGCATTCGGTGTAGTCGCGCTTCAGCACCGCGCTGAAGGTCGGCAGCCGCGAGGCACGGCATGAGGATTTGAGATAGGTGACGACCTTGGTGTCGTTGCGCTTGGCCGCTTCGACCAGCGGCGTCGACC
>NZ_JBFUGJ010000489.1:0-3446 GCF_056402975.1 Mesorhizobium sp. P3_A9
GTGCCTTCGCGGCGGGCAAACATGGTGCCCATCTCGTCGAGGCCCATTTCGAGCCCGGCGGCCTCGCACCAGCGCTGGAAAAGATGCCGGCCCTCGCCGTCCTCATCGGTCACGGTCTGGCGATTGTTGCCGCCGGCAATGCCGGGGCCGATCTTCGCCATCTCCATCAGCGAATCCCACAAACGGTCCGAATTGATTCGCAGATTCTCGCCGGGTGCGGCCATTCAAAGTCCTTCCATTTCATGGTCTGGGCGGGTGGCGGTTCCCTTCGCCACCCGCCCAGACAAAAGCAGGTTTAGTCTATCGACCTCAGCACTTCACGCACATGGTCGATCAATTCGTTGATCTGGCCCTTGGTGATGATCAGCGGCGGCGACAGCGCGATGATGTCGCCGGTGGTGCGGATCAGCGCGCCGCGATCGAACGCCTTGACGAAGGCCGAGAAAGCACGCTTGGTCGGCTGGCCGGCGATCGGCGCCAGTTCGATCGCGCCGATCAGGCCGATGTTCCTGATGTCGATGACATGCGGCTCATCCTTCAGCGAATGCAGCGCATCTTCCCAGTATGGCGCCAGTTCCTCGCCACGCGTCAGCAGACCCTCTTCCTTGTAGGTGTCGAGCGTGCCGAGTGCCGCCGCGCACGCAATCGGATTGCCCGAATAGGTGTAGCCGTGGAAGAACTCGATCATGTGTTCCGGCCCGGTCATGAATGCGTCGTGGATTTCCTTCTTCACGAACACCGCACCCATCGGGATGACGCCGTTGGAGACGCCCTTCGCGGTGGTCATGATGTCGGGCGTGACGCCGAAATAGTCGGCGGCGAACGGCGCGCCGAGGCGGCCGAAACCGGTGATGACCTCGTCGAAGATCAGCAGGATGCCGTGCTTGGTGCAGATTTCGCGCAGCTTCTGCAAATAGCCCTTGGGCGGCAGGATGACGCCGGTGGAACCGGCGACCGGCTCGACGATGACGGCGGCGATGGTCGAGGCATCGTGCAGGGCGACGATGCGCTCCAACTCGTTGGCAAGCTCCGCGCCATATTCCGGCACGCCTTTGGRGAAGGMGTTCTTCTCCGGCAGATGCGTGTGCGGCATGTGGTCGACGCCGCCGAGCAGCGTGCCGAACATCTTACGGTTGGTGACGATGCCGCCGACCGAGATGCCACCGAAATTGACGCCGTGATAGCCGCGCTCACGACCGATGAGGCGGGTGCGCGAGCCCTCGCCCTTCACGCGGTGATAGGCGATCGCCATCTTCAGCGCGGTCTCGACCGATTCCGAACCGGAATTGGTGAAGAASACRTGGTCCATGCCCTTSGGCGCGAKGTCGACCAGGCGGTTGGCCAGTTCGAACACGATCGGATGACCCATCTGGAAGGCAGGCGCGTAGTCGAGCTCGGCGGCCTGGTGCTGGATCGCCTCGGTAATCTTCGGCCGGCAGTGGCCGGCATTGACGCACCAGAGACCGGCGGTGCCGTCCAGCACCTTGCGSCCRTCGCTSGTGGTGTAGTGCATGTCCTTGGCGGACACGAACATGCGCGGCGCCTGCTTGAACTGCCGGTTTGCCGTGAACGGCATCCAGAATGCGCTGAGATCGTTCGGCGTGACTTTCAGCCGGTTGGACATGAGCAGGACTTCCCCTTGTAAMCTGTTTCGSTGCGKCCAACGCTTGGTCTTTGCCGCGCTTTCATGCTACGCAAATTTTTGACCGATTGGACAAACGTTAGCACCGCCCTGTCGGCGGTCAAGGGATTACTAGCGGAAATGCGGCTCCTGAAGTGCGTTCCACAGGCTAGGGAAAAACTGGTCCAGAGAATTGGTCCAGATGACCCTCAATGCGAGGGCTTGCAATGGTGAACGCCGGCACGGACGCCCCTCGCCGCACCCGCATCCAGCAGGAAAAGCGTGAGCTGATCCTGGAGGCCGCACTCGAAGTGTTCTCCACCAACGGCTTCCGCGGCTCGACCATCGACCAGATCGCCGAAGCGGCCGGCATGTCGAAGCCCAACCTGCTCTACTATTTCCGCCGCAAGGAAGACATTCACGAGACGCTGATGCAGCGCCTGCTCGACACCTGGCTGGCGCCGCTCAGGGAACTCGATGACATCGGCGATCCGATGACCGAGTTGAGAAGCTACATCAGGCGCAAGCTCGAAATGGCGCGCGATTTCCCGCGCGAGAGCCGGCTGTTCGCCAACGAGATCCTGCAAGGCGCGCCACGCATCATGCCGCTGCTGGCCGGCGAGCTGAAGACGCTGGTCGACGAGAAGGCCGCCGTCATCAAGGGCTGGATGCGCGCCGGCAAGATCGCCAGGACCGACCCCTGGCACCTGATCTTCTCGATCTGGGCAACGACGCAGCATTACGCCGATTTCGACGTCCAGGTCCGCGCGGTGCTCGGGCCGAACCGCGGCGGCGACGGCCGCTTCGAGGACGCCGCGAGGTTCCTGGAGCAATTGTTTCTTGAGGGGCTGAAGCCGAAGGGCTGACCCTGCCGCGATGGCTCAGGCGCTGCGCCGCTCGGCCGGCAGCGCGTCCAGCAAAGTCTGCAGCTTGGCGATAGAGTTCTGCTCGGCGAGCGGCGTGTAGACGACAAGCCTCATGTCGGAACCATCGTCGATCGACAAGCTCATATGCTCGAAGGCCATCGGGCCGGCGGTGGGATGCCGGACATGCTTCATGCCGGTAAGCCTTCGCGCCACGTCTCGCCGGGGCCACCAGTCGCGGAACTCGGGGCTTGAGCGCATCATCAGCGCGATCAGCCGGTCGAAATCGGGATCACCGACATACTTGGCGCTCTCGGCGCGAAACGACGCGAGAACCACGCGGGCGAGTTCTTCCCAGTCGACCAGCAGGCGGCGGTGGTGCGGGTTGGTGAACACCATATGGACGATGTTACAGGCATCCCCCTCAAGCAGGCCGTAGTCGCCAAACACCGCGACAGCGGCCGGGTTCCAGGCAAGCACGTCCCAGCGCCGGCCGACGACATAGGCCGGCTGCAGGACGAGGCTTTGCAGCATGTGCAGCAAGGGGCCGTCGACCTTTTCCGGCGCAACCACACGGCGCTCAGGCTGCTGGCGCCCGGCAAGGATGAACAGATGCCGCTTCTCGACGGCGTCGAGGCGCAATGCCTCTGCAAGCGCCGTCAGCACTTCCACGGAGGGCCTGACCTCCCGCCCCTGCTCCAGCCAGGTGTACCAGGTGGTGCCGACGCCGGCGATCATCGCCACCTCTTCACGACGCAGGCCCGGCGTGCGCCGCCTGAGACCGGTCGTGATGCCGGTTGCCGAGGGCGTCAGCCTTTCGCGGCGCGAACGCAGGAAAGCGCCRAGYTCGCGCCGGCGGCTGTCTTCRGCGGAATGTGAGGGAGCATCCATGGTGCCTATTATAGCAGTACTGATACCAGGATAAAGTTTGAACTGTTTGAGATCCGTCAGGCGTCCCATCT
>NZ_JBFUGJ010000490.1:0-3441 GCF_056402975.1 Mesorhizobium sp. P3_A9
CCCCTCCGCCATTCTTGAATCCGCTCTCTACGTCACCGATTTGCCAGCCGCTGAAGCCTTCTACACCGACATCCTCGGCCTCCCCCTCCTCGGCAAGGTCGAAGGCCGCCATCTCTTCTTTCGCTGTGGCCCCGGCGTGTTGCTCGTCTTCAACGCCGAGGCGACGAAAGTGCCGCCCGCACCTGATGCCCGGCTACCGGTGCCGCCGCATGGCACGGTCGGCGAAGGTCATCTCTGCTTTGCGGCAACCGCCGACGAAATCGCCGGCTGGAAAGCGCATCTGGCGGCGAAAAGAATCGCCATCGAAAGCGAATTCGGATGGCCGCAAGGCGGCCGTTCGATCTATATACGCGACCCCTCGGGCAATTCGATCGAGTTCGCCGAGCCGAGAATCTGGGGCCTTTGATGCATACTCTTGATGGCAGGAAGATCGTCGTTGCCAGCCACAATGCCGGCAAGCTGCGCGAATTCGCCGATTTGATGGGGCCGTTCGGCTTCGAGGCCAAATCGGCCAAGGACTATGGCCTGCCGGAGCCGGACGAAACCGGCACCACCTTCGAGGAAAACGGCTACATCAAGGCGCTGGCCGCCGCACAGGCGACCGGCCTGCCGGCGCTGTCGGACGATTCCGGCCTTTGCGTCGACGCGCTCGACGGCGCCCCCGGCGTCTACACCGCCAACTGGGCCGAAACCCCGGACGGTTCGCGCGATTTCGCCATGGCCATGCAGCGCACCGAAGTGGCCTTGCAGGAAGTCGGCGCCGCCTCGGCCGAACAGCGCAAGGGCCGCTTTGTCGCCGTCATCTGCCTCGCCTTCCCCGATGGCGAGGCTGAATATTATCGCGGCGAGGCCGAAGGCACGTTGGTCTGGCCGCCGCGTGGCGAGCTCGGCTTCGGCTACGATCCGGTGTTTTTGCCCGATGGTTTCGAAAAAACGTTTGGCGAGATGAGCGCCGAGGAAAAGCACGGCTGGAAACCCGGCCAGGCGACAGCGCTGTCGCACCGCGCCCGCGCCTTCCAGAAATTCGCCAAAGCGAGATTGGGAGAGGCATGAGCATGCTGCTCGACCGGACGCCCGGCTTCGGCGTCTACATCCATTGGCCGTTCTGCGCGGCCAAGTGCCCTTACTGCGACTTCAACAGCCATGTCCGCCACCAGCCGGTCGACCAGGAGCGCTTTGCCGCCGCCTTCGAGGCGGAACTGGCGACGATGCGCCAGCGCACCGGGCCGCGCGACGTGACCAGCATTTTCCTCGGCGGCGGCACGCCGTCGCTGATGAAGCCCGAAACCGTGGCCAGGGTGCTGGACGCCGTGGCGAAGAACTGGACGGTGCCTGACGGTATCGAGGTGACGCTGGAGGCCAACCCGTCCTCGGTCGAGGCCGAACGGTTTCGCGGCTACCGGGCGGCGGGCGTCAATCGCGTCTCGCTCGGCGTGCAGGCGCTGAACGACAAGGATTTGCGCTTCCTCGGCCGGCTGCACAATGTCGACGAAGCGCTGCACGCCATCGGCCTGGCCCGAGAGATCTTTCCGCGCCTGTCCTTCGACCTGATCTATGCCCGCCCCGGCCAGACGCCGGAAGACTGGCAGGCCGAGCTCGAACAGGCGATCAGCCATGCCGCCGACCATCTGTCGCTCTACCAGCTGACCATCGAGGAAGGCACCCCGTTCCACGCGCTGCATGCGGCGAAGAAATTCATCATCCCCGACAACGACCACGCCGCCGACCTCTATGCGCTGACGCAGGAGATCACCACGGCGCATGGCCTGCCGGCCTATGAGATTTCCAACCATGCCAGGCCGGGTGCGGAGAGCCGGCACAATCTGACCTACTGGCGCTATGGCGAATATGTCGGCGTCGGCCCCGGCGCGCATGGCCGCTTCGTCGAGCATGGCCGCCGCACGGTGACGATCGCCGAGCGGATGCCGGAAACCTGGGCCAATCTCGTCGAGGCCAAGGGCCATGGCGTCACCGGTGGTGAAATCCTGACCCGCTCGGAAGAGGCCGACGARTTCCTGCTGATGGGGCTGCGTCTGGCCGAAGGCATCGACCTCTCGCGCTACGAGGCGTTTTCCGGCCGCGGCCTGTCGAGCGCGCGGCTGTCGGTGCTGCAGGGCGAGGGGCTGGTGGCGCCGATCGGCAATGCGCGGCTGCGCGCCACGCCGGCCGGCATGATCGTGCTCGACGCCGTGGTCGCGGACCTGGCGCGCTAGGCCAAAAGGTAGTTTCTGCTCAGGCAAAGACACTGTGGGCTTGGCTGAAAACCATTACGCTGTTTCCGATGTGGGTGCGCCATGAAGTATCTGATCCATGAGACGTTGCGCACGGTGAACACGGATGATGTCTTCGAGTTTGGATTGACCGAAATTTCGAAGCCACAGGCCGACGAGGATTTTTATCAAGCCGATGCAGTAATTATCAAAAATCAGAAAATTATATCGAGACACAAGCCCTCAGGCATGACTGAGTTCGATGTAATTCGGAATTTTCTTGCTTATGTCGGCATAAATCTGAGGGCACTGCCGCGCGAGCACGCGGTGGAGTTTGAACTCTACGGGTTGACGCTTGACCAGTACATACCGCTGACCAAGTCGATACGCGAAATGTTCGATGAGTAGTGCCGAAGCCGCAAGGTCGCTGAACCAGGAAGCCACGAGCTGGTGAAAAACGTCCTCTTCGTCTGCAGTCAGAACCGTTTGCGCAGCCCGACCGCGGAGCAGGTGTTTTCCACGCGCCGGGATATCGAGGTTGCGTCGGCCGGGACAAACCATGATGCCGACACGCCGCTGACGCATGAGTTGGTGGAGTGGGCCGACATCATCTTCGTCATGGAAAAGGCGCACCGCACCAAGCTGCAGAAGAAATTCAAGACGAGCTTGAAAAAGGCCCGCGTCATCTGTCTCGACATACCGGACGATTACGAATTCATGGATTTGGAGCTGATTGAGCTTCTGAAGGCGCGTGTTTCACGGTATCTGGGCTGAACCAGACCTTCGTCATCCTCGGGTCTGCGCCGCGTCGTTTCGCTCAGGATGACGAAACGAGAGCAATCGCGGCGGGCGCTATGGTCAGGCGTCGTGCTTGAAACGGCGCTTGCCGCGATCCTTCTCGGCATGCGCCGTTCCGTTCCGGGCCGGTTTGGCGTCGGCCYTTTCGCGGCGAACGCTGTGCTGGTCGTTCATAGGATGCGGGGGCACGCCGTCTCTGGCGCTCTTTGTTTCAAGACGGGTGATGAATATATCGAAGCGATTGGGCATCGTCCGGTCAGTGCTCCGTCGTGCTGTCGGGTTCGTTGTCGGAAAGCCTGACATTCGTCGGCAAGGCGGTTTTCGCCTGCTTGGTGAGGCTGGTGTCGGTCTTGGCTGGCAGGCGCTTGTCCCTGGCGGCGGCAAAGCGCTTGCGGCCGGCATAGTAAGGCTCGAAAGCATCCTGTATCTTAAG
>NZ_JBFUGJ010000491.1:0-3433 GCF_056402975.1 Mesorhizobium sp. P3_A9
GCTGGCCGCCGGAGAGTTCGGCTGGCGTGTGATGCTCGCGGCCGACAAGCCCGACCTGGGCCAGCGCTTGCATGGCAAGGTCGCGGCGCTCGCGGCTAGCCACGCCACGATAGATCAGCGGCAGTTCAACGTTTTCGGCCGCCGTGGTGCGCGCCAGCAGATTGTAGCCCTGGAAGACGAAGCCGACATAGAGGTTGCGCAGCATGGCGCGGCGGTTGCGATCGAGCCGGCCGGCATCGACACCCATGAAGGAGTAGGTGCCGGCCGTCGGTGTGTCGAGGCAGCCGATGATGTTCATTGCCGTCGACTTGCCGGAACCGGACGGGCCCATGATGGCGACGAACTCGCCGCGCCTGATGGCAAGGTCGACGCCCGCCAGCGCATGCACCCGGGCCTCGCCCTGGCCGTAGCTTTTCCAGACCTTGTCAAAGGTGATGAGGGCACCACCCGCGGCCACGGGTCAGCTCCGCGGCTGCGAGGCGGTGATGACCTGGGCGCCTTCTTCCAGGCCGGACGTGATCTCGGTCAGTTCGCCATCGGTCGAGCCGACCTTGACGTTGACCGCATGCGGCCGGCCGTTCTCCAGCACATAGAGCGTGCGCGAGCCATCGGTGGGGGCGGTCGCGGCCTGGCGCTGGCGATTGCCGCCGGGACGACCCATACGGCCGGTGAACAGGTCGCTCAGGCTCCAGCCACGGGCCGCCTGCTGCACCGGGCGGTAGCGGAAGGCCGTGGCGGGCACGGTGAGCACGCCCTTGGCTTCCCTCGTGACGACCGAAACGGTGGCTGTCATGCCGGGGCGCAGCAACAGCTCGTTGTTGTCGACCTCGAGCCGCGCATTGTAGGTGACAACGCCATCTGTCGTGACCGAGGCATAGGAGATGTCGCGGATCTCGGCATCGAACGGCCGGTCCGGGAAGGCATCGACCGTGAAACGCGCGTGCTGACCGGACTTGACGGCGCCGATGTCGGCTTCGTCGACCGCCGCCACCAGTTCCATGTTCCGCAAATCAGCGGCGATGATGAACAGCACCGGCGCCTGCAGCGAGGAGGCAACGGTCTGGCCGGGGTCGACCGAACGCGTCAGCACGATGCCGTCGATCGGCGCGTAGATCGTGCTCTTGGCAAGGTCGGTCTGCTGCGCCTTGAGGTCGGCCTGGGCGATGGCGAGATTGGCTTGCGCACTGTCGAGCGCCGCCTTGGCGCGGTCGCGCGTCGCGGTTGCCGCCTCGAGCGACTGGTCGGTCGCCATGCCGCGTTTTGTCAAGGCCGCCGCGCGTACCAGCGCGCTTTCGTTCTCGGCCAGCGTCACCGTGGCGTCTTCGACATTGGCAGCGGCGCCCTTGGCGGATGCCTCGGCGCGTTCGATCTGGACCTCGAGTTTCACCGTATCGAGTGTCGCCAGGACGTCGCCCTTCTTGACCTGCTGGTTCTCCTCGGCGGAGACCGAGCGGATGATGCCGGACAATTCGCTTGAAATGTCGACCTGGGTGAGCGGCTGCAGCGTGCCCGTCGCCGACACCTGGACGGTGAGGTCGGCCTTGGCGGCGGGGGTTGTGGTGTAATCAATCCTTGCCGGCGTGCCCGCATACCACTGGTAGAGGCCAAGGCCGGCGGCAAGCACGATCAGGGTCAGCAACGCATAGAGCCAGCCACGCCGGCGCGACTTGCTCCGCCCGTTTTTATCGAGGCCGAGCGCCGTCTCGATGGCGGAATCCGATTCCGTCTTTGGCAGATTGACAATTTGGTCCACGTCGGACCCCTATGATGCGTAACGTCCCTATCTGTGCACAGATCAGGCTTACTGGTTCAAATATCAAATTAAATTTCGCCCATGTTGGGATTGAGGCAGGAATGCAAACCCGGAATTACTTGCTTTACGATGTGTTCACGACCGAGCGACTGGCCGGAAATCCGCTGGCGGTGGTGTTGGATTGCAAAGGTCTGGACACGGCAGCGATGCAGGCCATCGCGCGCGAATTCAATCTGTCCGAGTCGGTCTTTGTGCTGCCGCCGGACAATCCCAAGCATAAAAACCGCATCCGCATCTTTACGCCCGACTATGAAATGCCGTTCGCCGGCCATCCGACGGTGGGGTCGGCAATCGCGCTTGCGGAACTCTCCGGCGAGGGTGGGGCCGGCATCTTCGTGCTGGAAGAAAACATCGGCCCGGTGCGCTGCGCCGTCAGCACGCATGATGGCGCGACCTTTGCCGAGTTCGACCTGGCGAAATTGCCGGAGCCACTGAAGCTGGAGGCCGATCCGCAGGCGATCGGTGCCGCCCTTGGCCTGGCGCCGCATGARATCGGCTTCGAGAATCACCGSGTSKCSTTCTGGTCGGCSGGYGTGCCCTATGTGACCATYCCGGTCGCCAACCTCGAAGCGGCCGGACGGGTCAAGCTGGACAACCAGGCGTGGTCGGAACTGGCGCCGCGCAAGAGCGACTGGGCCTTCGCCAGCCCCTATGTCTATTGCCGCGAGACGGTGAACCACGAAAGCGCCTTCCATGTGCGCATGATCGTGCCCGGCACACCTTCGTACGAAGATCCGGCGACGGGTTCGGCAGCGGCCGCCTTTGCCGGTGCCATCATGCATTTCGACGGCCCGACCGATGGCATTTCACAGCTGTGGATCGAGCAGGGCCTGGAGATGGGCCGGCCGTCGCGCATCCGCCTCGAACTGACCGTGCAGGCCGGAAAACTGGCCTCGGCGCGCATTGGCGGCCATGCGGTGAAGGTGGCGGAAGGCAGACTGTTCGTCTGAGACGTGCGGCACTTCAGCGATTTGTCGGGAAATGATTCCGGCAGGGCTAGACATGACCGATGGTGGCGGCTATATGCCCGCCAACGCCGGTTTTTGCCGGCCGAGTGGGTGCGTAGCTCAGTTGGTAGAGCAGCTGACTCTTAATCAGCGGGTCCACAGTTCAATCCTGTGCGCACCCACCAAATTCTTCAAAAATTGGTGGAAAGACCCTGAAAGCGAGACGCGTTTGGCGCGTCTTAAGCATGTGTCGATGGCGGCGCGAGCCTGCCGAGGGTCGAGCAGCGGTGGCAGGCTGGCTACTGAAGCGTGGGCCGCAAATAGCTGAGGATTGCCCGCACTATGGCCAAGACGCCGTCGACGGCGTCGAAGTTTGTCCTGCTTTTACCGACGATCCATTTAAGATCGGGTTCTTCGGGCAAACGGAGGTCCTGACACACAAACCAGCCCGAAAGAATCAAGAGGTTTAGGTGCGTCGGATCACCTTCCGAATAGTAAGGAAATTGGAACCACAATCTTATGGGGCCGCCATATGCGAGCTTGAAAGTCATCGAGAATCTGATTTCGTGACCGAATCTGTCTTCAAAAATTCCGCTAAAATTAAGGTCTCTGGCGTCGTAGCTATGCCATTGCGTCGCTAATCCCAGAGAACTCCATGCCTTCAGAGTATGGG
>NZ_JBFUGJ010000492.1:0-3430 GCF_056402975.1 Mesorhizobium sp. P3_A9
GTGTAACGGTTGCCGGAGCGGGCGGCGGCGTGGCGGCCGCATCGGCCGGCGCCGCGGGTGCGGTTCCGTTGGCAGGCGGGGTTGCGGCGGGCGCGGTGCCCGCTGCGGGTGCGGTCTCGGCAGGTGCCGCAGCAGCAGGTGTCGCCGCGGCGGGCGCGGCTGCAGCCGGTGGCGCCGCGACCGGCGCATTCGTAGCGGTCGGCGGCGTCGTCAGCGCGGCGACGGATTCACCCTCGCCTATGCCGGTCTGTCCACCGGCTGGGCCGGGGTCGGTTTCGCCACCTTCAGGCGTCAGCCGCTGCGTGAATTTCGTCCCTTCGGCACCAGCCGCGGGCGCCGGCGGCGTCGCCGCCGCGTCGGTCGCCGGCTTGGCCGGCGCCGGTTTCACCGGTTCGGTCTTGGCAACAACCTTGCTGCCGCCCAGGCCCAGCATCTTGCTGAAGGCGTCCTTGTTCAGCCAGACGCCATAGCCGCCGCCGGCAACGACCAGCAGGGCAACGACAGCGGCGATCAGCCCGCCATAGCTGCGCTTGCGCTCGGCCGGACGCAGACGCTGGAAGGTGTCGGCAGCCGCGGGCTCGTCGTCATTCGGGAAGACATCGGCGCGGTCATCGTCCTGGTCCGCATCCATGCCCGGCAGGGCATGGTCGGCAAGGTCAGGAGCCGACGGTTGCACCGGCGCGGCCTTCTGCCAGCTTGGTTCGGTCTTGGCGGCGGGCGGCGGCGCGGGGCGGTAGGGTTCCGGCTTGTAGGGTTCCGGTTTGGCGGCCGGCGGCGCCGGCCACGCCGACTCCGCCTTCACCGGCTGGCGCGTGTGGCTCGGCTGGTTCTTGTTGCGGTCGATCGAGGAAAAGATGTGCTCGAGCTCGGCGAGCGGATCGGCTTCAGGCACGCTCTTGGCATAGTCGCGCTCGACGCTCGCAATCGCGTCTTCCAGGGAACGCTTCTGCTTGGCCACGACGTCGGGCGACAGCGGTGGCGAAAATTCCGCAAGCTTCTTGACCAGCGCGGAACGCGCGCCGTCATAGGTCCGCGTGCGCGTCTCGGGCGTCGGCTCGCCATACTTGTCGAGCGCCTTTTTCAGAACAGCAACAAAATCTGCCATGCTTCAGTCGACCTGTATTTTTGCTTCCGCGCCGGCCCCCGCAAATCAGCCGCGATGCCCGGAAAGGCTTCAGAAACTAGTCTTGAAACGGATCGGTCACAAGTATCGTGTCGTCCCGTTCCGGGCTGGTGGAGAGGAGTGCGACCGGCGCGCCGATCAGCTCCTCTATGTATCGGACATATTTGACCGCCTGGGCCGGAAGATCGTTCCAACTGCGAGCGCCGGCAGTGGTGCCTTTCCACCCCTCCAGCGTCTCATAGACCGGTTCGACACGGGCCTGCGCACCCTGGCTTGCCGGCAGRTARTCGATCATCTCGCCRTCGAGSCGRTAGCCGGTGCARACCTTRATCTCGTCCAGSCCGTCGAGCACGTCGAGCTTGGTCAGCGCGATGCCCTTGATGCCGTTGACRGCGACRGCCTGGCGYACCAGCACCGCGTCGAACCAACCGCAGCGGCGCTTGCGTCCGGTGACGACGCCGAATTCATGGCCACGCGTACCGAGGAATTCGCCGACCTCGTTCTTCTGTTCGGTCGGGAACGGACCTTCGCCGACGCGCGTCGTGTAGGCCTTGGTGATCCCCAGGACATAGCCGATGGCGCCCGGACCGACGCCGGAGCCGGCGGCCGCCTGCCCGGCCACGGTGTTCGACGAAGTAACGAACGGATAGGTGCCGTGGTCGATGTCGAGCAGCGTGCCTTGCGCACCCTCGAACAGGATGCGCTCGCCGGCACGGCGCTTGTCGTCGAGGATTTTCCAGACACGGTCCATATAGGGCAGGATCTCGTCGGCGACCGAGGTCAACTCACTCATGATCGCGTCATGCGTGACTTCGGCATGGCCAAGCCCACGCCGCAGCGCATTGTGGTGCGTCAGCAGCCTGTCGATCTTCAAGGGCAGTGTTTCCAAATCCGCCAGATCCATCACCCGCACCGCGCGCCGACCCACCTTGTCCTCRTARGCGGGRCCGATGCCSCGRCGGGTCGTGCCAATCTTTGTCCCGGAATTTGAGGCGGCGTCCTCGCGGAATCCGTCCAGCTCCCGGTGCAGCGACAGGATAAGCGCTGTGTTTTCGGCTATTTTCAGGCGATCCGGCGTAACCTCGACGCCCTGCGCCTTGAGCTTCGCCACTTCCGCCACGAACGCATGCGGGTCGAAGACCACGCCATTGCCGATGATGGACAGCTTGCCCTGCCGCACGACACCGGACGGCAACAGCGACAGCTTGTAGACCTTGCCGTCGACGACCAGCGTGTGGCCGGCATTGTGGCCGCCCTGGAAACGCACCACGACGTCGGCGCGYTCCGAMAGCCAGTCGACGATCTTGCCCTTGCCYTCGTCGCCCCATTGCGAGCCGACGACCACCACATTGGCCATGTTTCTTTTCCCTTGAGACGCCGCCGAGCGGCTTGRAKATGGTTCGAAACGACAGGCCTCTATAGCGTCAAGACCTCGCGAGTGCGACCTTTCTTTGCCGCCGAAAATGCCCTGAGGCACAACAATTTTCGGCTTTGTCATCATTTACTTGGGCTGACGGGGGCAATAGGCCGGCAAACACCGCTGCGCATCCGCCGCGGCGGGAATCCCGCGATGCAYCGAARCGCCTACCTGTTCCTGCTGCTCACCACCTTGYTGTGGGGCRGCAAYTCGGTGGCCGGCAAGCTGGCGGTCGRTCACRTCTCGCCGATGACGCTKGTCTTYCTGCGCTGGGTGCTGGCCGTGGCGATCCTGCTGCCGATCGGCTGGCGCACGATCCAGCAGGACTGGCTCGTGGTGCGCCGGCACTGGTTCGTCCTGGCGGCGCTTGGCGCCAGCGGCTTCACTTTGTTCAACACCATCTTCTACACGGCGCTCAACTACACGACGGCGATCAACGTCTCGATCGAACAGGCGGCGATGCCGATCCTRATCATYGTYGCCAATTTCSTSTTCTTYCGSYTGCGCGTGAACTGGGCCCAGATTGYYGGCGTCGTSCTGACCATYGCCGGCGTCRTCCTGACCGCCTGCCATGGCGACCCGCGTCGGCTGTTGACGCTGGAGCTCAATTTCGGCGACGCCATCATGCTGGTGGCGGTCATCCTTTACAGCGGCTATTCGGTCGGCTTGCGGCTGAAGCCGGTGATGCATTGGCAGAGCCTGATGCTGGCCATGTCGATCGCAGCACTCATCACCTCGCTGCCCTTCTTCCTGTGGGAGATCGCCGCCGGCAAGGTCATCGTGCCCGATGCGCGCGGCTGGACTGTCATCGTCTATACCGCGATCGGCGCCTCGGTCATCTCGCAGATATTCTACATCAGGGGCAACGAGCTGATCGGCGCCAATCGCGC
>NZ_JBFUGJ010000493.1:0-3416 GCF_056402975.1 Mesorhizobium sp. P3_A9
GACGAGGTCCGTTCGACCCCGTCCATGGCGCCGATCTGGTCGAGCAGCGCGTCGAGGTCGCGGATCGACGGCGCGTCGACGATGACGATCATGTCGAAATTGCCGCTGACTGAGTGCAGCGTCCGCACCGGCGGCAGCGCCTGCAAGGCCCGCACCACCTTGTCGGCAAGCTTGGGTGTGACGGTGAGCAGCACATGCGCCTTGACCAGCCCCTGTTCATAGTCGGCGGAAAGCTTGACGCCGTAACCCGATATGATACCGCGCTGTTCCAGCCGCTCGATCCGGCTCTGCACCGTCGTGCGCGAGACGCCGAGCTGTCGCGCCAGTTCGGCCGTCGAAGCGCGGGCGTTGGAACGCAGCAGGGAAAGCAGCGCCTGTTCGGCTTCACTGAGCATTTCGACGAATCCTTTCGGCAAATTGCGCAATCAGAGTTTCATTTCGCACAATTCCACGCTTCCTTTCGACGGGCAAGCTGCGATTCTGTTCCCAGGATTTTGCTTTGCTTGAGGGATTGGTCATGAAGAAGATTGTTGTCGTCGGCGCCGGAAAGATCGGTTCGACCATTGCGGAGATGCTCGCCGCCACCGGCGACTATGCCGTCACCGTCGTCGACCGTGCGGCGGTACAGCTTGCCGCGGCGGAACTGCCGGCCGGTGTCGAAACGCTGGAACTCGACATCGCCGCACCAGGCGCGCTGGAAGCAGCGCTTGCGGGCAAATTCGCTGTGCTGAGCGCCGCCCCCTTCCACCTGACCACGCGCATCGCCGAGGCGGCGGCCAGCGCCGGCGTGCACTATCTCGACCTGACCGAGGACGTCGTCTCGACCCGTCGCGTCAAGGAATTGGCCCGCTCGGGCAAGAGCTCCTTCATTCCGCAATGCGGGCTGGCGCCGGGCTTCATCTCGATCGTCGCCAACGATCTCGCCAGCCGTTTCGACACGCTGGAAAGCGTGCGYATGCGCGTCGGCGCSCTGCCGCAATACCCSTCSAAYGCGCTGAACTACAATCTGACCTGGAGCACCGACGGCGTCATCAACGAATATTGCGAGCCKTGCGAGGCGATCGTCGAGGGCGARCTGATCGAAGTGCCGCCGCTGGARGAGCGCGAGGAATTCTCGCTCGACGGCGTCACCTACGAGGCSTTCAACACCTCSGGYGGGCTCGGCACGCTSGCCGAGACGYTGAAGGGYAAGGTGCGCACGCTGAACTACCGCACCATCCGCTACCCCGGCCATGCCGCGATCATGAAGGCGCTGCTCAACGACCTCGGCCTGCGCCACCGCCGCGACGTGCTGAAGGACATTTTCGAAAGCGCGCTCCCGGCGACGCTGCAGGACGTCGTCATCGTCTTCGTCACCGTCTCCGGTCGCCGCAACGGCCGCCTGCTGCAGGAAACCTACGCCAACAAGATCTATTCGCAGCGCGTCGGCAATCAGGTGCGCAGCGCCATCCAGATCACCACCGCATCCGGCATCTGCGCCGTGCTCGACATGCTGGCCGACGGCAGCCTGCCGGCCACCGGCTTCGTCAAGCAGGAAGATATCGCGCTGGATGCATTTCTGGCCAACCGTTTCGGCCGCGCCTATGCGCAACATGAGATGGTAAGCCGGCTGGCGAGCTGAAGGTGCAACGTCTCTCTTGAGAGAGGTTAGCGGGGCATCGCCCCCCTCTGCCCTACCGGGCATCTCCCCCTCAAGGGGGGAGATTTGCTGTAATCTAAGATTTCGCCAATTTTCAAAGTCTTAGAAGAGGCGCGGTTCCCGAAACTGCCGATCTCCCCCCTTGAGGGGGAGATGTCCGGCAGGACAAAGGGGGGCAATGCCCCGCGGACATCACCGCTTCTTACGCCACCACCGCCTCAAATATGCAGCGCGTGCCCGAGCGCCTTCAGCGCCGCTTCCTGGAAGCCCTCGCCTTGCGTCGGATGCGCATGGTTCGTGCCGGCTATGTCCTCCAGCCGCGCGCCCATTTCCAGCGCCAGTCCGAACGAAGCCGACAGTTCCGACACGCCCTGTCCGACTGCCTGGATGCCCAGCACCAGATGGTTGTCCGCGCGAGCGACCACCCGAACGAACCCATCCTCGCCCAGCTTGGTCATCGCCCGCCCATTGGCGGCGAACGGGAACAGGCCAATCTTGATCTCGCCCTGGACCTTGGCCTCTTCCGGCGAAAGCCCCGCCGTCACAAGTTCGGGATCGGTGAAGCAGACGGCGGGAATCGACCGCTTGTCCCAGCTGCGCTTGTGGCCGGCGACGATCTCGGCGACCATTTCGCCTTGCGCCATGGCGCGATGCGCCAGCATCGGCTCGCCGGTGACGTCGCCGATAGCAAAGATGCCGCGCATCGAGGTGCGGCACTGGTCGTCGATCTTGATGAATTTGCCCGCCATATCGAGGTCGATCTGGTCGAGCCCCCAGCCTTCGGTCACCGGCTTGCGGCCGACCGTCACCAGGATCTTGTCGGCGGCAACCTTGGCGCTCTTGCCGTCCGCTGTCTCGACCAGCAGCGCATCGCCTTTTGTCGACAGTCCCTTGGCTTTGGCGCCAAGCACCACCTCTACGCCGAGCGCGGCGAGCCGCTTGACCACCGGCCGGGTCAGCTCGGCATCATACTGCGCCAGCACGCGCGGCAAGGCCTCGACCACGGTCACCTTCGCCCCCATCTTGGCGAAGGCCATGCCGAGTTCCAGCCCGATATAACCGCCACCGACGATGGCAAGCTTCTTCGGCACCTCGCTCAAGGCCAGCGCGTCCGTGGACGATATCACAGGCCCGCCAAAGGGAAGAAAAGGCAATTCGACCGGCGCCGAGCCGGTGGCGATGACGATCACCTCGGCGCGGATCACTTGCACGCCCATCTCGGTCTCGACTTCGACGGTCTTGCCGTCGCGGAACGTCGCCCAGCCTTGCACAGTCTTGACGCCGGCCTTCTTCAACAGGCCAGCGACGCCGCTGTTGAGCCGGCTGACAATGCCGTCCTTCCAGGCGACGGTTTTGCTCAGGTCGAGCACGGGTGCCGAGACAGAAATGCCGAGCGGGCTCTTGCCGCCGGCCATGTGCGCGACCTTCTCGAACTCTTCCGCCGCATGGATCAGCGCCTTGGACGGAATGCAGCCGACATTGAGACAGGTGCCGCCAGGCTTGCCGGCCTCGACGATGACCGTATCGACACCGAGCTGGCCGGCACGGATGGCGCAGACATAACCGCCGGGGCCAGCGCCGATGACAAGCAGCTTGCAGGAGATTTCTTTCATCTTGGCACGCTCTTTTTGGTGAAGGCCCCCTCATCCGGCCGCTTCGCGGCCACCTTCTCCCCGCTGGGGAGAAGAGACTGGCGCCGGCGTCGACAACCTCCTCTCCCCTCGGGGAGAGGTCGGATTGCCCCGAATTGCCTTTGCAATTCGGTTGGCAATCCGGG
>NZ_JBFUGJ010000494.1:0-3403 GCF_056402975.1 Mesorhizobium sp. P3_A9
GCGCATGATACGCCGCTTTCACGCGTTGCCTCCGACCATCTGCCGCTGACGGCCTTCGTTCGTCTATAGGCCTGTCGTGCCCCGGCCTTGTTGTGCATGGCCTTGAAAAGCTCGGGATTCATTTTGGAACGCTAATTCTTTCTGCGAGTTGATACGCATTGAACCGCAGGAGGACGAAACATGAAGAAGTTATTCTTGGCTTCCATGGTGGCATTGGCCGCCACAGCCGCAGTCATTGCGCCGACACAAGCCGCAAGCGTGATTATCCAGTCGGATGACGGCAACCAGTATTCACCCGATAATAACGACCAGATCGTCGTTCGCCGCCATCACCGGCACAACAACAACGACGACCAGTATGGCGACGACCAGAACGTGCAATATGATAACAACAACGATGGCGAGTATCGTCGCCACCACCGGCATCACCGCTGCCACATCGAGATCATCAAGCACTGGCGCCACCATCACAAGGTGATCGAGCAGGTCCGCGTCTGCACCTGACCCACCCATGAATTCGCGGCCCCATTAGCGGCAAGCCGCCTGCGCCGTTTCCGACAGGAAGCGATCCGCAGTTGCAAGCGATGATGCGGCATAGCCACGTCCCTTGAAACGGGCGTGGCTATGCCGCATTGCACAATTTCGCGGCGTTGCCCACAATGCAGGCATGGTCCGATCCTCCCTAGCCGTCCTGGTGATCGACGAAAATCGCATCCGCGCCTCGATCATCGAGGCCGGCCTGCGCGAGGCCGGCCATCAGCGGGTCACCGTCATCCATGACGTGACCGGCATTGCGCGACGGATCGCCGAGATCGARCCCGACGTTATCGTCATCGATCTCGAAAAYCCCAACCGYGACATGCTCGAAAACATGTTCCAGCTGTCRCGYGCSGTAAARCGGCCGATCGCCATGTTCGTCGACCGCTCCGACCAGGCCTCKATCGAGGCCGCGGTCGATGCCGGCGTCTCGGCCTATGTCGTCGACGGGCTCAGGCAAGAGCGCGTCAAGCCGATCCTCGACATGGCGGTGAGCCGCTTCAATGCCTTCTCGCGCATGGCGCGCGAACTGGAAGAGGCGCGTAGCGAACTCGAGAGCCGCAAGGTCATCGATCGCGCCAAGGGCATATTGATGAAGTCGCGCGGCCTCTCCGAAGAGGCCGCCTATACGCTGCTGCGCAAGACGGCGATGAACCAGAACCGCAAGATCAGCGACATCGCCCAGAGCCTGGTGACTGCCGCCGGGCTGCTCGGACCAGCGGAGGACGAATGAGCATGGGCGCCGAGCACCAGATCACCGCCGGYTTCATGCCGCTCTTCGACAGCGCCGTGCTGGTCGCCGCAAGCGAGTTGGGCTTCGCCACACGTGAAGGCATTGACCTCACGCTGCACCGCGAGACGTCCTGGGCCAACATCCGCGACCGCATCGCCATCGGCCACTTCGATCTTGCCCATATGCTGGGACCGATGCCGCTCGCCTGCAATCTCGGGCTGACGCCGCTCGCTTCCGAAACCATCGTGCCGTTCTCGCTTGGGCTCGGCGGCAATTGCGTCACCATCTCCAACGCGGTGTGGGACGGCATGGCGGCGCATGGCGCTGAACCCGATCTCGATCCGGCGCGCGCGGGGAAGGCACTTGGCGCATTCATCCGTGAGCGGGTGGTGGCCGGCCACGACCCGCTTCGCTTTGCCGTCGTGCATCCGCATTCCGGGCACAATTACGAACTGCGCTACTGGCTTGCCGCTTGCGGCATCGATCCCCAGCGCGAAATCGAGATCGTCATCGTACCGCCTCCCTTCATGGCCGACGCATTGGCCGCTGGGCGCATCGACGGCTACTGCGTCGGTGAGCCCTGGAACAGCGCCGCGGTCGCCGCCGGCACCGGCCATATCGTCACCGTCAAGGCGCTGTTGTGGAAGAACAGCCCGGAGAAGGTGCTCGGCGTGCGCAAGGCCTGGGCGGACGAGAATCCCGGGGCTCTGGCGGCACTGCTGCGCGCGCTGCATCATTCGGCGCGCTGGTGCCAGGATCCGGCCAACCACGCCGAATTGGCTGCGGTGATGGCGCAACCCGGTTTCCTCGGCCTGCCGCCAGCGGTGCAGATGCCGATCCTGACCGGCCATCTCCGATTGGGCGGCGGGGCGGAGCTGGAGATCGACGATTTCTTCCTGCCTTTCGACAAAGCCGCAAACTTTCCGTGGAAGAGCCATGCGCTTTGGTTTTACACGCAGATGGTGCGCTGGGGCCATGTGGCGCACACGCCTGAGAACCTCGCCATTGCGCGCGAATGCTATCGGCCCGACCTCTACCGCTCGGCTCTGAAGCCGCTCGGCGTCGCCCTTCCCGGCGCCAATGCGAAGGTCGAAGGCGCGCTCAAGGTCGCCACCGCGGTCGGCGCGACCGGGGCCGGCCTGGTGCTTGGTCCGGACGGCTTCTTCGACGGCCAGATCTTCGATCCCGATGAGATCGAAACGTATATCGAGAAGCAGAAATCGGCACGCGCGGACGCCTGATCGTTTTCGCGCCATTCTTGTGCATTGCACAAAAATTGTGCGTGCAATTGCTCTAATGAACAATCTTTGGCCTGCTCACCATATCGCCTGGCGCGTCGGCGGCGTGCACTTATCGTTGATTCCATTGATGTTTTCTCATTCTCCGCAAACTGGCACGGTTCGTGCTTTGAAATAGCCAAGGCCCTTCGTGGGTCACGGAATAGGYGTCCAATGGCGGGCGCCCACAGGCAAAGCTGCCGCTCAGGTCGACACGCGATCCCGGATGTACGGACGCGCGAAGACCTGGCCGGCGGCTTTTTTGTTTTGAAATCGCGTTCAACCGGAGACGACGATGAAGAAGACGATGAAGAATTGGATCGGGACGGGAACGTCGCTTGGGGATGTGACGCGTCGCGATTTTCTGGTCAGCAGCGCCATGACGGCCGGCCTGTTCATGGTGGCCCGCAAACTCTTCCCCTCCGGCGCCTATGCCGCCACCTCCGCGCCGGAGGTTACCGGCGCCAAGCTCGGCTTCATCGCGCTGACCGATGCCGCGCCGCTGATGATCGCCAAGGAGAAAGGCCTCTTCGCCAAGTTCGGCATGCCCGATGTCGAGGTGCTCAAGCAGGCGTCCTGGGGCGCGACGCGCGACAATCTGATGCTCGGCGGTGCCGCAAACGGCATCGACGGCGCCCACATCCTGACCCCGCTGCCTTACCTGATGCACACCGGCAAGGTGACGCAGAACAACCAGCCGATGCCGATGGCGATCGTGGCGCGGCTCAAYTACGACTGCCAGGGCATTTCGGTYGCSCAGGAATATGCCGCCACCGGCGTCGGCCTCGACGCCTCCAAGCTGAAGRAYGCCTTCGCCGCCAAGAAGGCMGMSGGCAAGGACATCAAGGCCGCCATG
>NZ_JBFUGJ010000495.1:0-3396 GCF_056402975.1 Mesorhizobium sp. P3_A9
CGTCAGTGCACCAGGAAACGGTGTCATCGTAGCTATGGCCTTGTCCGCGTCCCCATTCGGCATTCAGCCATCCGGCCACCAGTGGGATGGTCGCCGAATCTCCCGCGAGTGACACCACGCGTACAGGCTGAAGACCACGTTCAATCGGAATCATCATCAGTTCCGGCTTCGCATAGAGCGCACGGTTGCAACGCCGGCCAGGATCAGGTCGATGCCGGCGAGAAATTGCTGGCGGTCGTCATGCTCGCGAAACCGCGCCGCCATCTTGTGCAGAAACGGAAAGCCGGTGGGGTCGCGTTGCGTCCACCGTGCGATGATCGTCCCCAGAAACGCCGCGCGATCCGTGTCGGGCGGCAGGAGGCGGGCATTCGCCGCGTTCGCCGCGTTCTGCCCCGCGCAGCCCAGGATATAGTGCATTAGAGCCGACGCGACGTCGAGCTGCGCCTGTTCGGTCACGCCGAGCGCATCGACCTGGCTGCCGACGCCTTCGAATATCTCCCCCACCGAGGCTTGCCACGGCGCCCGTGACAGTTGCGCGCCCGCCCAGGGATGCGCCTCGATCGCGTCGAACAGCCCCAGCGCAATGGCCCTGATCGCCTCCCGCGGCTCCGTCCCTCGAAGCACGCCTCGCATGACACGAGCAATAACATCGTCGGTGGCCGCCGCGAGCAGCTCGTTCTTGTCGGCGACGTGCCAGTAGATCGCCCCGGCCCCGGTTGCCAGGCGCGCCGCCAGCGCGCGGAAGGTCAGGGCGCTCTCGCCGTCCTTGTCGAGGATTTCGATCGCGGCCTCGACGATCCGCTGCTTCGAGAGCGCGTCCGCGCGTCGTTGCGCCCGTTGAGTCGTGTTTGCCATGGGCACCATCTTGACATTTATGGAACGACGTTCCAATTAGTATTTATGGAACAGCGTTCCAACCGTTTTTCAAAGGAACACAATGATGACACCCGTCACGATCGTCGGTGCGGGCCTGGGTGGCCTCACCCTCGCCCGCGTCCTCCACGTCCACGGCATTCCGGCAACGATCTACGAGGCGGAGCCCTCGGCAGAGGCCCGTACGCAAGGCGGGCAGCTCGATATCCACGATGACACCGGCCAGCTTGCGCTCGCGGCGGCCGGCCTCACCGACGCATTTCGCGCCATCATCCACGAAGGCGGCCAGGCGTCGCGCGTGCTCGACCAGCATGGCACCGTGCTGCTCGAAGAGCCCGACGACGGCACTGGAGGGCGCCCGGAAGTGCTGCGCGGCGATCTCAGGCGCATTCTCATCGACTCCTTGCCCCCCGAGACAATCCAGTGGGGAAAGAAGCTCAGCGCTGTCGCGTCCCTCGGCGCCGGCCGGCACGAACTGACATTCGCGGACGGGTCGAGCGCGACCACCGAGCTCCTCKTCGGCGCCGACGGTGCCTGGTCGAAGGTCCGGCCGCTGCTGTCCGACGCAACGCCGGAGTATGTCGGCACGTCCTTCGTCGAGACCTATCTCCACGGCGCCGACGAACGGCACCCCGCAGCAGCCGAGGCGATGGGCGGCGGCGCGCTTTTCGCGCTCGCCCCTGGCCAAGGTATCTTCGGGCACCGCGAGGCGGGAGCCATACTTCACACCTATGTCGCGCTGAAACGCCCGGCCGCGTGGTTTGCCGGCATCGACTTCTCCGACGCCACGGCCGCCGCGGCACAAGTGGCGGCCGAATTCGACGGCTGGGCGCCGGCGCTCACCGCGCTGATCACCGACGGTGAAACCCCGCCGGTCCTGCGCACTATCAACACGCTCCCGAACAATCACCGCTGGGACCGCATGCCCGGCGTAACGCTGCTGGGCGATGCTGCACATCTGGCGCCGCCGGCCGGCGAAGGCGCGAATTTGGCGATGTTCGACGGCGCCGAACTGGCAGAGGCGATCGCCGCGCACCCCGGCGACATCGAGGCGGCCCTCGCCGTCTACGAACACGCACTGTTCCCACGCAGCGAAACGGCCGCCATCGGCGCGCACCAGATCCTGGAACTCCTGGTCGGCGACAGCGCTCCATCCGGCCTGGTTGACTTCTTCACCGGCGCCTTCGAAGGCAAGCACGGATAAGCCGCGCGACCGAGATGATGCCGCTCGCCTGACGGGAACGCAGCGCGCAGTCGCGGTGCCGTTCGGGTCGACCGGTCCTCAATCGCGATAGAGCACGACCTCGATCGTGATCGAGGTCGCGGGCCTCGGTCCAATGCCCTGATATCTCCGCGTCAAGACAGCAACCGAACCAGCCCTGGCGTTCGGCAACGGAGATCTCAATGAAGTTCTGGATCACACTTTGCACCATCGTCGTTTCTACACTGCTGATGCAACACCCGGCCAACGCCGGCGACACTGTCGGCGTTCGTCACTTTTCCGCTCCTTCAACCGAGCGCGGTACCGACCTTGATGTGACGGTCTGGTATCCCTCCCAGCCGGGCGGAGAGACGGTCAACCTTGGCGACAGCAAGCTGTTCGTCGGCACCTCAGCCATGCGCGATGCGCCGATATCAGGCGGAAAATTTCCGCTGATCCTGCTGTCGCATGGCGCCGGCCTGGCGGGAAACCCGCAAGCGCTGAGCTGGATTGCCACGCCTCTGGCCAGGCAGGGTTTCGTTGTCGCCGCTCCGACCCATCCGGGCAATACGGGGCTCAACAAATCCGCCGCCGAGACGATGAAACTGTGGCTGCGGCCCGCCGACCTCACGGCGACGCTGGACGCGATTGGCAAGGACGCCTTCTTCGGAGATCACCTCGAGCAAGGTAAGGTGGGCGTTCTCGGTCTTTCCATGGGCGGCAACACGGCACTGGCGATCGCCGGCGCCCGCGTCGACCCGAAACTGCTGGCGGCCTATTGCGATACGGACCGACTCAATGCCTCGCTTTGCCAGTGGATCAGGCAAAGCGGTGTTGACCTGCACGCCATGGATCTGCAGCCCGCCGGCCGCGACAACAGCGACGCGCGCATCCGCTTCGCCATGGCGATCGATCCCGCGCCAGTCGATGTCTTTGATGTCAAAAGCTTCGCGAGCGTCAGGATTCCGGTCGCCATCGTCAATCTCGGCCGGCCGGGAAAAATCCCTGCGACCGCCGACGCTTCCGGGATTGCACAGGCGATTGCAAAGGCAAGCTACGCGACGATCGAAGATGCCAGCCACTACAGCATGTTCGGCGCGTGCAAGCCCGGTGCCTTGGATATCATCGCATCCGAAGAGATCGGTGATCCGGTTTGCGATGATGGGGGTGGTCGATCGCGCGGCGAGATTCATGCGCAGCTGATTGATATGGCGACCGCCGCTTTCACGCGCGCGCTGAAGCCTGAGCAGTAGGCCTGCAAGGCAGCGCTCTACGGCGCCCCCCTCTGTCCTGCCGGACATCTCCCCCACGGGTGGGGAGAT
>NZ_JBFUGJ010000496.1:0-3382 GCF_056402975.1 Mesorhizobium sp. P3_A9
GCAGCCGGTGCATACCGTTTCAGGCAAGCTTATCCTGCTGATCAAGGCCGGCTACTGGCTGGCGCTGCTGATCATTGCCGCCATGGTGGCGGCCTCCTTCGTCCTGCTGCAGCAGACGATGGCGACGCAGCAGCACAACCACACCTTGCTCGACATCGTCAGCACGCAGAAGACGTTGTCGCAGCGCATCGTCTTCCTGGCCAGCGAAACAGGTGCCGCCTCGCTTGATAAGCAGCCGGCGCTGGTGAGCGCGCTCAAGCAGGCGACGGCGGAGTTCGAGACCAACTACGACCTGCTGCTCAAGCAGACCGGCGCGGATCCGGAATCGCCGGCCAAGCTCGATGCGAAGTCGATAGACAGCGTGCTTTTCGCCAAGCCCTTCCATCTCGATTATTTCTCGGTCGGACTGATCGCCAATGGCGACCGTCTGATCTCAGCCCTTGAATCGCGACTCAATGTCGACAATGAGGGCTACAAAGGCGGCGCCGAACGCGTGAACCTCGATGCCTCGGTCGCCAATGCCACCTTGTCGGGCTATGCAGCCCTTGGCCAGCGTATCAGCGCCGAAGCCGACGAGCGCTCCGAAAAGCTGCTCACCCTGCACCGCACGCTGTTCTACGCCACACTCGGCGTCATCCTGCTGGTGGCGCTGTTCATTTTCAGGCCGATGTCCAATGCGATCCTGCGCAAGACGCGTGAACTGGTCGATGCGCGCAATTCGATGGCCTTCATCGCGGTTCATGACGGCCTGACCGGCCTGCACAACCGCACCTTCCTGACCGATCATTTCGAGACGCTGATCAAGGGCGCGCATCGRCGGCGCGAGCGSCTGGCKGTSRTCCAGCTCGACCTCGACCGSTTCAAGCAGATCAACGAYACGCTCGGCCACGCMGCCGGCGACTATGTCCTTGTGGTGACGGCACAGCGCATGCGCGATTCCTGCCGGGCGTCGGATCTGTGCGCGCGGCTCGGTGGCGACGAATTCGTGATGATCCTCAACGGAGCCGGCAGCACCGAAGACATCAACATGCTCGCACGGCGCATCCTGGCGCATATCAACGAGCCGATCGTCTTCCAGGGCACSACCATTCTTCCGGGCGCCAGCGGCGGCATCGCCGTSTATCCGATCGAYGCCGACAATGCGCAGGATCTGCTCGTCCACGCCGATCTRGCGCTTTATTCCGCCAAGAAGATSGGYGGYGGCAACTTCTCKTTCTTCTCSGAGGAGTTGCGCCGCGAGCTCGACTACCGCAAGCAGCTCGAGCACGACATCAAGGTCGCCATCTCAGACAAGGCGTTCCAGGTTTATTTCCAGCCGCAGGTTTCCCTGACCGACGGCAGCATCAGCGGCATCGAAGCCCTGGTGCGATGGAACCATCACGAGCGCGGCATGATCTCGCCGGGCGAATTCATCCCGGTCGCCGAGAAATGCGGCTTCATGCCGGAGATCGGCCGCATCGTGATCAGCAAGGCGATCAACGAGGCGGCCGAATGGAACCGCGCCGGGATTGCCTTCGGCCGGCTTGCCGTCAATGTCTCGGGCACCGAACTGCGCGAGCACGATTTCGATGCGTTTCTGTTCGAGACGCTGGAAAAGGCCGGACTGCCACCACAGAAGCTGTCGCTGGAAATCGTCGAATCCGTCATCCTGGACGACGAGAAGACAGGCATCGCCGCAAAGCTGCGTCACATCAGGGCCGCCGGTGTCCATCTGGAACTCGATGATTTCGGCACAGGTTATGCCTCGCTCAGCCACGTCAATCCCAACGAGATCGACCGGCTCAAGATCGACCGCCGCTTCGTCCAGAACATCCATGAGAATGGCGACAATTCGAAGATCGTGCGCGCCATAACCGAACTTGCCCGCGGCCTCGGCATCTCCATCGTCGCCGAGGGTGCCGAGACCGAGGCCGAACTCGACTCGCTGATGGCGATCGGCTGCGACCAGGTGCAGGGCTATTCCATCGCCTTCCCGATGCCGCAGGACAAGGCACTGGAATGGCTGACCGCCCGCATGCCGAAGAAGGCGAAACTGCGGGTCCTGCAGGGCAGCCTGTCCTAGCCAGAATCCAGCCCGGCTTGACAGCCAGCCGCCGAGATGGCGGCCTGTCGCGACAACAACCGGATCGTGTGGCTTATGACATTCTTGCGGTTTGTCCTGGCGGCCATGTTGATGTCCGCGTGGCCCGCCTATGGGGCGGATCGCACCATCTATCTCACCTTCGACGATGGCCCGCTCAACGGCACCAGCAACATCCTCGACGTGCTCGCGAAAGAGCAGGTTCCGGCAACGCTGTTCATGGTCGGCATGCATGCCGAGGCCAGTGCGTCCAACAAGGCGCTGGTGCGGCGCGCCAAGGCGATGCCGCTGGTGACGATCGGCAACCACAGCTACAGCCATGCCTACAATCACTACCGGCACTTCTACAGCGACACGGAAGGGGTGGTTGCCGACATGCTCATGGCGAATGCCGTGCTGGGCCTGGAGCCCGCCGTGCACGCGCGCCTGCCGGGGCGCGATGTGTTCCGGCTGCCTTCGATGTCAAAGAACGACAACTCGCTCGGCCAGGCACAAGCCGGCCGAGAGGACCCAGATTACGAGTTCGTCGCGGCTTCCGGCTTCTATCTCTATGGCTGGGACCATGAATGGGTGCACAAGGATAGCGGCGAGCCGGTCCAGAGCGTCGATCATCTGGTCAGCGAGATCGATCATCTGTTCGGCTATGGTCACTTCGCCAAGCCGGGCAAGCTGATCCTCTTGATGCATGACGAGATGTTCCAGGACGGTTTTGACGGCAAGACGCAGCTCACCAACCTGGTCACCGCGCTGAAGCTACGCCAATATGCGTTTGGAGCGATCCAGAGCTATGACTGAGCCCATGGGCCGGCTCTTCTAGCCTTCAACATTGTCCCGCAATGCCGCCAGCACCTGCGCAAACTCCGCCAGACGCTCGTCGGGCAGTCCGGTGCGAAGCCGCTTGTCGAAGACAAGTGCGGCTTGTCGCAATTTTTCGAACAGCGCTTCTCCCGCGTCTGTCAGTTCGACCAGATGAACCCGGCGGTTGACGGGATCGCGGCGGCGCGTCAGCAGTCCCTGCGCTTCCATCGCGTTGAGGTGGTGGGTGAGCGTCGCGCCCTGGATGCCGATCATGCCGGCGAGTTCGCGCTGATTGGCTAGCCCATTCGACTTAACCGACAACAATGTCAGCCAGACCGGCAATGTACCGCCGGCCTCGACCAAAGCGGCGTCGAAGGCCTGCGCAACAAGCTTGGCGGTGCGGCCGAGATTCATGCCGACTGGCGGGCGTTCAAAGGGGGTCATCGCGGGACACTAGAGCAATTTCAGGAAAAGTGTGAAGCGGTTTTCCGTCCGGAATTGCGT
>NZ_JBFUGJ010000497.1:0-3352 GCF_056402975.1 Mesorhizobium sp. P3_A9
CGGCCATATCGAACAGGTCGGCACGCCCGACGAAGTCTTCAGGCGGCCGGCGACACGCTTCGTTGCCGGCTTCATCGGCTCGCCGCCGATGAATTTGCATGAGGCAACGATCGAGGACGGCCAGATGGTTTTCGCCAGTGGCGAGAAGCTGCCCCTGCCCGGCCAGTTCAAGGCCAATGTCGCGACCGGCGACAAGGTCGTGTTCGGGCTGCGTCCCGACGACATCTATCCGGCTGGCCATGGCATCAGTTCCGGCGGAGCTGCCGACGTCCACCAGATCGAGCTGCCGGTCACGGTCACCGAGCCGCTCGGCAACGAGACGCTGGTGTTCGTCGAATTCAACGGTACCGACTGGGTCTCACGCATGCTGAACCCGAGGCCGCTTAGGCCGGGCGAGCGGGTGGCCATGAGCCTCGACCTGTCGCAGGCGCATCTGTTCGCCACCGACACCGGAAAGACATTGCGGAGCTGACGGACATGGCCAGAATCGAGAAAGTCGAACTGCGGATGGTGGACCTTGTGCCCAAGGTCAAGCGCACCGACGCCATCCAGAGTTTCGTCAGCCAGGAAACGCCGATCGTCACCATCACCGATTCCGACGGCGCGGTCGGCACTGGCTACAGCTACACGATTGGCACTGGTGGTTCGTCGGTGATGCGGCTTTTGTCCGACCATCTGGTGCCGCGCTTGATCGGCCGCGACCCCGACATGATCGAGGCGATCTGGCACGATCTCGAATTCGCCACGCACGCCACCACGATCGGCGCGATCACCGCAATCGCCATCGCGGCGATCGATACCGCACTTTGGGACCTGCGAGCGAAGAAGCAGAACCTGCCGCTGTGGAAACTGGCGGGCGGCGCCAAAGATCGCTGCCCGCTCTACACGACAGAGGGCGGCTGGCTGCATATCGAGACGGCCGCACTTGTCGACGATGCGCTGGCGGCCAAGGCCAAGGGATTTCGCGGTTCGAAGGTGAAGATCGGCAGGCCGCACGGGTCTGAGGATCTCGCCCGCCTGTCGGCGGTGCGCAAGGCGGTGGGCGACGGCTACGAGATCATGACCGACGCCAATCAGGGCTTTTCGGTTGACGAGGCGATCCGGCGCGCGGCGAGATTGCGCGAACTCGACCTTGCCTGGATCGAGGAGCCGCTGCCGGCCGACGACATTGACGGGCATATCAGGCTGTCGAACTCGACACCGACGCCGATTGCCATTGGCGAGTCGCTCTATTCCATCCGCCATTTCCGCGAATACATGCAGAAAGGCGCCTGCTCGATCGTGCAGGTCGATGTCGGCCGCATCGGCGGCATCACGCCTTGGCTCAAGATCGCGCATGCGGCGGAGGCCTTCGACATTCCGGTCTGCCCACATTTCCTGATGGAACTGCATGTCAGCCTGACCTGCGCTGTTCAGAACGGCCGATATGTCGAGTACATTCCGCAACTCGATGAGTTGACCGGCAAGCATATGCGCATCGAGGATGGCCACGCGTTGGCGCCCGACGAGCCCGGCATCGGCATCGACTGGGACTGGGACGCGGTCAAGGCCATGAGCATCGCCGAATTCACCACGGCGATCACGAAATAGGGGAACGGATATGCAGCGGATGGGGATGGTGTTGGGGCTGAAGCCGGAAAAGGCCGAGGAGTATGTTCGCCTGCATGCCGCCGTCTGGCCTGACGTGCTGACCATGATCTCGGCCTGCAACATCAGGAATTATTCGATCTACCTGAAGCGGCCGGAGAACCTGTTGTTTTCCACTTTCGAATATCACGGCATCGACTATGCGGCCGACATGGCCAGAATGGCCGCCGATCCAAGGACGCAGGAATGGTGGGCTGTCTGCATGCCATGCCAGGAGCCGCTGACGACCCGCAAGGAGGGCGAATGGTGGGCAGATATGGACGAGGTCTTCCATCATGACTGAAGGCGGTTTCGACCCTGCCTCGCTCATCCAGTCCTGGCCCAAACCCTCAAAACCCCGGCCGATCGTCACCTTCGGCGCCGGATCGATCGTCGGCGACGCGCATTTTCCTGCCTACCGAAAGGCGGGGTTCCCGATTGCCGGCCTCTATGATCCGGATCAGGTCAAGGCGCAGAGCCTGGCCGGGAAATGGGGCGTGACGGCGTTCCGTTCAGTCGATGAAGCTGCTGATGTCAAGGATGCGATCTTCGATCTGGCGACGCCGCCGGGACGGCATGCCGATATCCTGAAGGCTCTCCCCGACGGGGCGGTCGCATTGATCCAGAAGCCGATGGGCAACTATCTCGGCGAGGCGACCGAAATCCTCGAAATCTGCCGCGCCAAGGACCTCAAGGCGGCGGTGAATTTCCAGCTCCGCTTCGCGCCGATGATGCTGGCGCTCAAGGACGCCATCGCCAAGGGCTGGCTCGGCGAGGTTGTCGATTTCGACGCCTGGCTGGCGCTGGCCACGCCGTGGGAATTGTGGGAATTCCTGCTCAAGGCGCCGCGCGTCGAGATCGCCATGCATTCGATCCACTATCTCGACCTCATCAGGCAATTACTCGGCGACCCCAAGGGCGTGCACGCCAAGACACTCGGCCATCCCAACCACAAGGTGGCGCAGACGCGCACCAGTGCCATTCTCGACTATGGCGACACCGTGCGCTGCGCACTGTCGATCAACCACGACCACAAATTCGGCCGCCGGCACCAGGCCTGCGAATTCCGCATCTGCGGCACAGAGGGTGCCGCCTATCTCAAGCTCGGCCTCAACCTCGACTATCCCCGGGGCGAACCGGATATTCTGGAGATCTATCCGAAGGGTGGAACGGACTGGGTTGCCGTGCCCTTGGCCGGTGAATGGTTCCCCGACGCCTTCGTCGGCCGGATGGCCAATATGCAGCGCTTTGCCACGGGCGAGGACGACGCGTTGGTCAGTTCGGTCGAGGACGCCTGGAACACCATGGCGCTGGTGGAAGCCGCCTATCGTTCAAGTGCGGCGCCGGCGACGCCGATCGCGGAAAGACCCTGATGGAACAGATCACCTATTTCGAGGACTACGAGATCGGCTCGTCGCGGCTGACCAGCGGCMGCACCATCACCGAGACCGACTTCATCGTCCATGCCGGCCACACCGGCGACTTCTTCCCGCACCACATGGACGCCGAGTACATGAAGACGACACCGTTCGGCCAGCGCATCGCGCATGGCACGCTGGTGTTCTCGGTCGGCATCGGGCTGACGGCCAGCATCGTCAATCCCGTCGCCTTCTCCTATGGCTACGACCGGCTGCGCTTCACCAAGCCGGTGTTCATCGGCGACACGATCCGCACGCGCACCACCATCACCACCAAGGAGGACGATCCCAAGCGACCGGGTTCAGGA
>NZ_JBFUGJ010000498.1:0-3337 GCF_056402975.1 Mesorhizobium sp. P3_A9
CAGTTACGGTGCTCCGATGCTCGTTAAAGCGTCTCCTTTGACCATCAGAACAACTCGCTTTTAGCCAATAGCAACAGTTATAAAAGCCGCACATTAAGTCAACCGACCTACGGCCTATTTGCGATTCGGCCGCAAGTTTCCCTGTACACAAATACTTGATTGACGGAATTTCATCAAATCTGACGTGCGCCTTAACGCCGCTCGCGTCGACAGACGCTGGAACCAACCAGTATGAGAATCTGCATCAATCACGGCGGAGCATGAGGAATTGGCCCGCGCGCCCAAAGTCCTGCATGCAGAATTCAAGCGCGCGGGCAGAAGGAGGTCGGCCGTTTTCCGAGCGCAAAGGGTTTCCTTGACACCTTCCTACATGTCCTAAAACAAGACCCCCAAAGGGAGATAATTGGGTTCTGCGTGGCAGAGACTGAAGTGGCCAATCGCTTCCAGATTGTCCAAACGATCCTTCAGCCGGGCGCGTCAGYTCGCCTCGCGCATCGCCTCTGCCGCCTGCAGATCGACCGACACAAGCTGGCTGACGCCCTGCTCGGCCATGGTCACGGCGAACAGCCGGTCCATGCGCAACAGGGATCCGAAACTAAGCTCACTTGGTGACGAACCGCATGAACCGAGGGGACTGCTTGCCGCAATTGAACAGCAGATCGAGGATCGACACCTGGTGAATGAACCCCTCCCAGAGCTGGGGATAGGCAGGATAGCCCTCGTAGTCGAACCATTCGAGATCGATGCCCTTGAGCTCGAAGATATCAGGCACGATGTAGTCCTTCGCGGACGGCCCGGAAACGTAGACCGTCCCTCCGGCCTGGGCACAAATATCGGCCAACCGCTCGGTTTTGGCACCGTTGAGCTGGTATGCGCTGGACGATGTGATGGCCGTGGTGATCCCCAAATACCCGCATATTGCCGCGATGAAGCAGCGGTTCAGCTCCGATATGTGCGTGTAGTGGCGGCTATAGAGCGGCTCCAGCCATTCGGCTATTTCCGAAAAGCAGCTCGCCCGGCGATAGTTTAGCTGTAGCTGCCGCCAGTGGGATTGAGCCCAGTCGGCGCCGTCTATCTCGGTTTCCACGATCTTCTGAAGGTATTTTCCCTTGGTCACGACAGGCACGGTCAGCCATTGGGCTCCGGCGGGTGTCTTGATCTTGTTGCGATTGCGCCAGTCGCGACGGGTATATTGCATGTCGTCGTAGAGGATGAACTCGTCGACCGACGCGATGAGGTCGAAATATCCCTTCCAGGGGATATAGTTCGATTGGAGAATGGCCACCCGCTTCGTCATCTGCTCGCAGCTTCACCCACCCAAGAATCCCAGGAATAGCTCAACGTCCTTGCGGATTGTTCAGCGGTGACCGGCGCTCAGCACCGCGGCCACGCCCTCCTGGGCGGCGAGACTGAGGCCATACCACAGCGGCAGTCTGATCAGGCGCGCGGCGGCTTCGGTGGTGACGCGCAGGTCGCCGTGGGTCCGGCAGTAGCGTCGGCCCGCCGGCGCTTCGTGCAGCGGAACATAGTGGAAAATGGCGTCGATGCCATTTTCCCGGAGGCGGGCCAGCACGCCACGCCTGTCCACTCCTTCGGGCAGCAGCACGTAGTAGAGGTGCGCATTGTGCTCGCACTCGGCCGGAACGATTGGCCGGCGAAGCTGTCCGGCCTGCTCCAGCGGCGCCAGCAGCTCGTGATAGCGGTTCCATACCCGTAAACGTTCGGCGGTGATCGATTCCGCATCCTCGAGCTGGGCGAGCAGGAATGCCGCCAGCAAATCGCTGGGCAGATAGGAGGAGCCGACGTCCTGCCAGGTGTATTTGTCGACCTCACCACGGAAGAACCGGCTGCGGTCGGTTCCTTTTTCGCGGATGATCTCGGCCCGATGGCTGAGTTCTGGGTCGTTGATCAACAGCGCGCCGCCCTCACCCGAAATCAGGTTCTTGGTCTCATGGAAGCTCAGCGTCCCAAGATCGCCGATGTTGCCGAGCGGCCGCCCCTTGTAGCGCGCCATCGCGCCCTGGGCAGCGTCTTCGACGACCTTCAGCCCGTGCCGGTGCGCGATATCGAGGATGGTGTCCATCTCGCAGCCCACTCCGGCATAGTGGACCACCACGATCGCCCGTGTCCTTGGGGTTATCGCGGCCTCTATCAGGCGCTCGTCGAGATTGAGGGTATCCTCTCTTATGTCGACGAATACCGGCACGCCGCCGCGCAGCACAAACGCATTCGCCGTCGATGTGAATGTGTAGGACGGCATGATGATTTCGTCGCCGGGAACAATATCCAGCAGGAGAGCCGACATCTCCAGCGCCGCCGTGCATGAATGGGTGAGCAGCGCCTTTGCGCACCCGACATGCTCCTCGATCCAGGCATGGCAGCGTTTGGTGAAAGCCCCGTCACCGGACATGTGCTGGGCGACCCGCGCCTCAGCGATGTAGAGCATCTCCCGCCCGGTCAAATGCAGGCGATTGAATGCAACAGGCAGCGACCCGGCAGTCCGCAAAGGCTTGTTCAAAGAATCGGACACTGTCGTCCCCCCGCCAAACGGCGCTACTGGTGTCGCCGAAAGAAAGCACCTCCTGTACTTCAACCAGGACAGTTCCATTAATTGCCGGCTTGAGCAAGCCAACTTGCGAAATTGGATGTGAAGACATCCGATTTTGGCATTGAGGGCGTAGAATGAAGGAAGCCAGGTTGACGGTGTTGCTTTTCCTGGGGCAACGATAGCTGAAATGAGACGTTGGGCGGAAGCGCCTGGCGCGGCAATGGACCGGTTCCCCCGTCATGAAGCTTTCCGTCGTCAGCACGCTCTACAAGTCAGAGCCCTATATCGCCGAGTTTTGCGACCGGGTCTCTGCCGCGGCGCGTCGCCTGGTCGGGGATGAGTTCGAGATCATTCTCGTCAATGACGGCTCTCCCGATGGCAGCCTGGACCTTGCGGTGGCGCGCAGCGTGGTTGATCGGCACGTGACCGTCATCGACCTGTCGCGGAATTTCGGTCACCACAAGGCGATCATGACCGGGCTGGCCCACGCCAAGGGCGATCGGGTGTTCCTCATCGACAGCGATCTCGAGGARGAGCCCGAGTGCCTGCTGCCCTTTGCGGAGCAGATGTCGGAACACAAGCTCGATGTGGTCTATGGGGTGCAGGAAGCTCGCCGTGGCGGCGCCTTTGAACGATGGACCGGCGCGCTATTCTTCACAATCAATGACTGGCTGAGCGACTTCCATCTGCCGCGCAATCTGGTGATCGCGCGGCTGATGACTCGCGCTTACGTCGCCGCGCTCGTCAGCCATCAGGATCATGAGTTTATCATCGCCCATCTGTTTCAGC
>NZ_JBFUGJ010000499.1:0-3326 GCF_056402975.1 Mesorhizobium sp. P3_A9
CTCATGATCGGTTAGGAAAGCGTAATCCTCGCGGTCGCCATCCTTCATCTGGGTGAATTTTACCGTTTCCATTGTCGTCACCTTCCGCCTAGCGGCCGAGCTCKAGATAGAGGTCKTCGCCGACGACCTCGACCGGGAATGTCCGCGCCTTGAGCCGGTCGTCGACGAGGCATTTTCCCGACCTGATCTCGAATTCCCAGCCGTGCCAGGCACAGCGAACGATTTCGCCCGCGCGCTCATAGACGAACTCCGCCCGGTCGGTCGGTCTGGTGGTTCCGCATACCGGCCCTTCGCAAAGCCGGCCCGCCCGGTGCGGGCAAATGTTGAGCAAGGCGGCATAGCCGTCGTCGAGCTGGAATATGCCGATGCTCATGCGACCGAAGGCGACGATCCTGGGTTGCCCGATCGCGACCTCTTCGACCTTGCAGGCAAAGGTGCGGCCTCGCACTGGTGCGGCTGCTGCGGTGGCCGTCATCACGCGACCCTCGCGCTGGCGGCTGGGGCCTCGATCCGCTTGTAGACCTCCAGCGCATTCAGCCCCATCACCTTGTCGCGCCAGGCCGGCGGGATGTGGATGTTGGTCGGCGCGTCAAAGTCCCAGTGCGGATAGTCGGAGGCAAAAAGCAGCGTGTTCTGGCCATCCATGTGCTCCAGCGTTTCCCAGAGATGCCGGACGTTTTGTGGCTGTTCGAGCGGCTGGGTGCTGAAGCGGATGTTGCGGCGGCAATATTCCGACGGCAGCATCTTCAGCCATGGCGTCTCCTTGCGCAGCGCCTTGAAGTTGGCATCGAGCCGCCACATCAGCGATGGCACCCAGGACACGCCGCATTCGATGACGACGAAATAGAGGTCGGGATATTTCTCGAACACGCCGTTGGAGATCATGCTGACGACATGGGTCATSGCCGGCTGGCTGAGCAGCGCRTGYGTTTCCCAGTAATAGGTYGTCGGGCCGCTGGCGATGGCATTGTGRTTGACGCCRCCCTGGCCGCCGAAATGGATGGCGAAGGGCAGYCCGACTTCGGCGCAGGCCTCGAAGATCGGATGATAGAACGGATCGCCGTAAGGGCGTTGCGAGCCGTGGCTGGCCAGCACCTGGACGATGTCCTTGTGGGCGCCGAGACGGCGGATCTCGGCGGCTGCGCCGTGCGGGTCGGTCGGCGAAATGATGATCGATCCCTTGAAGCGCCGGTCCTTCGGCAGCCACCAGTCGATCATGTAGTCGTTATAGGCTTTCACCAGAGCGTTGGCGTAGTGGTAGTTGGCCAGCGTCGAGGCTTCCAGCGGCTCGTCGGCGGTGAGGATTGCCACGTCGATGTCGTAGAGATCGAGGTGTTTCTCCTTCATGATCAGATAATTGTCCTCTTCGGTCTGCGGCCGGATGTCATGCCGCGAAAATCCCTCGGGATGCAGCCAAGGGCGGTGGCCGTGCGGAAAGCTTCCCGCCGGCCCCGGCTTTTCGCCACGAACCAGGAAGTCGCGCCAATAGGGTTCGAGATAGGGAAGCAGGACCTCGGCACTGGACCAGTAATTGTGGACGTCGGTGTCGACGATGAACATGGATGGATGACCTGCCGCGGCGGATGTTTGAAAGATGCCGCAAATCTGCGCCTGAAGGCGATGTCCGGCAACGCAACCCGGCATGGGATGTTAATCGAAGATTCCGATTAKCCATTGTCGGGCCTGGCCAAAAAGCGGTAGCCATTGCGAAGCTTTTGCTGGGTGGCCGAGATGCAGATCGAACTGCTCGACACGTTCCTGGACCTGATCGAGACCCGCAACTTCAACCGCACGGCGGAGCGGCTGGGCATCACCCAGTCGACCGTTTCGAGCCGCATCCGTTCGCTGGAAGCGCTGCTCGACAAACAGCTGTTCATCCGCGGCAAGAGCGGCACCGAGCCGACCGTCGCCGGCATCCGCTTTGAGGACCATGCGCGCGCCGTCAAGCTCAGATGGCTCGATGCCCGCCGCGAGATCCAGTCGGTCGGCAAGTTCGACCAGCTCATCCGCATCGGCATCCAGTTCGAACTCTATGAGCGCGTGCTGGAGGGGTGGCTGGAGTGGGTGCGGAAGACGATGCCCAAACTGGCGATCTATGTCGAGATCGACTATTCGAACCAGATGATCCTGGACCTGACGACCGGGAGCCTCGACCTGGCGGTGCTCTACTCGCCACAACATCTTCCCGACATGCATTACGAGCAGATCGCCGAAGAGAATTTCGTCATGGTGTCRACGCGCGGTGTYGYMTTCGACGCGGTCACGCCGGCGGACTATATCCGCGCCAACTATTCCGCCTTCTTCAAYCGCGCYCACAGGCAGATGCTGCCGGARCTGGAAAACGTCCCGSTGTCSACAGGAAATGGCGGCGCCGTCRCCTACCTSCTGCGAAGCCGGGGCGGCACCGCCTTCGTCACCGAGACGGTGGCGACGAAATTGCGGCAGGAGGGCGTGGCGCAGCTGGTTGCCGATGCGCCGAAGATCTCACATCCGATCTATTCGTCCGTGCATGTCAGGCACTACCACTCCCACACGCATCTGCGCCTGCTCAAGGCGCTCAAGCAGATGACGGCATAGTTCAATCGCCGAATTAGAGATCGACGGCATCGAGGATCGGTGCGCTACAATCAAATCGAGCATGCGCCAATGTGCTGCCCACTCCAGCTCCACCGTCATCGACATTTGATCGTTTTGCGAAGCCACTCGCCGTGCGAGGGATTTCTGGGATCGCAACGACATCCCTGCCCATTGACTGCGTTGCTCCCTCTGTGAGCGCTGCCCACGGGGGAGATTTCTTATTTGGTGAGTTAAACAGATTTTGGTAGCGGGAGAGCGCTATCGCCTTTCTCCCCACTCCTCGGATCGGCGGTTTCTGCTCCGTTGTCTTGGATGAGGAGCCATTTTGAATTGCGCCCTCTACTCAATGTGAACGTTGGTTATCTCTTACCAGCATCTGGATTCGAAGACCTCGTTTGTCTGCAGCCGAAATCGTCAGACCGGCAGCCCGAGCTGCTTTCGCAGGCTTTTGTCGAAGGCGGACGCGGGGACGAAGCGGCGCAGGAGACTGACCTGGCGCGCCATCTTTCCCGCCGCATAGCGTTTTTTTGGAGCGGGATCGGTCGCAGCGGCCAAAACGGTCTTGGCTACCACTTCGGGCGCATCGCCTGTTTCCATCGCTTTCCGCACGGCTACAGTCATGCCAGCGCGCGCGGAGTCATAGATTTCAAGCAACTGATCGGGGGCGGCGAGATTGTCCTCGAATGACGTGCGGGTATAGGCAGGCTCCACCAACGAAACGCGAATGCCGAACGGGCGCAATTCGTGAT
>NZ_JBFUGJ010000500.1:0-3325 GCF_056402975.1 Mesorhizobium sp. P3_A9
ATCTCGGACCGGTTCGGCCGCCGCTCGCCGCTTGTCGCCGGACTGATCATCTACGTGGCAGCGGCCGCCGCCGCCGCCATCGCGCCAAGCTTTGAAACGCTGCTGATATGCCGGGTCGTGCAAGGCATTGGCGCGGCCGCCACGCGCGTCATCGCGGTCTCGATCGTGCGCGATACGTTCGAAGGCCGACGCATGGCCGAGGTCATGTCTCTGATCTTCATGGTGTTCATGGCGATACCCGTCATTGCSCCYGGSATCGGCCAGTTCATCATGCTGTTYGCAACCTGGCACTACATCTTCGTCACYATGGCSGTCGGYGCGCTGATCGTSTCGGCGTGGTCGCTGCTGCGCCTGCCTGAAACGCTGCRKCCCGAATATCGCCGGCCRCTCTCGGTCTCCTCCGTTGTCGGAGGATTCCGCATCGTGCTCACCAACCGCATCGCGCTCTGCTATGCCTTTGCCAGCACCTTCGTCTTTGCCGCCATGTTCGGCTTCATCGCGTCGGCGCAGCAGATCTATGTCGACRTSTTCAATGTCGGCGAGATGTTCCCGGTCATCTTCGCCGGGGTTGCGGCCGTGCTCGCCTTCTCCAATTTTCTGAACTCGCGCCTTGTCGGCCGTATCGGCATGCGCCGCCTGTCGCAGAGCGCGCTGCTGCTGTTTCTGGTCATCAGCCTGGTCTGGCTGGTGGTTTCGCTGGAAATCAAGATGCCGCTCTGGCTGTTCGTCACCTTCTTTGCCAGCGCCATGCTTCCGTTCGGCGCGCTTGGCRCCAATTTCAATGCACTGGCCATGGAGCCGCTCGGGCAACTGGCCGGCACGGCTTCGTCCATCCTGGGCTTCATGCAGACATTTCTCGGCGGCATTCTCGGCACGCTGATCGGCCAGGCTTTCAACGGCACGGTGACGCCGCTTGCCGCCGGCTTCTGCAGCGTCTCGGTCGCGGCGCTGCTGATGATCCTCATCGCTGAGCGCGGCAAGATGTTCCAGCCGCACAACCCACCTGTTTCAGGGCATGTTACCGACCTGCATTAGGGCGCATCAGGATGCACTTTGAAGCGCCGCTGTGAAGCGAGGCGCAAGCATCTGCCCCGCGATTGCTCCGCCCATACTGTCTGAAAAGGGCAATGGCAGAGCCTCGTTGAGGGCCTTGAGGATGGATGCCACGAAGGCCCGGCTGAGTTGCGGATCGGTCCCGAGATCCGAATAGGTGGCGCGAGGCTTGCCGATCAGCGTGCCGTTGCGGCGAAGCGAGAACTGCAATGTCAGGGACATGCCCGCGGTTCCCGCTGGCGGTTTCCAACAGGCATAGATAGCGTCCGACATCTCCTTGAGGGTGTCGACGGGATCACGACTGTGGCAGGGGCGCTCTTGCGCGATTGCCGCGTTGGCGTTTGCAAACAAGATTGCGGCAAGAGCCGCCGCAAAAATTGCAAACCGAGGTTTCATCCGAGAGAGCCCCCACGAAAGCACCAACTCTTCGGCCGCGCAAATCCGACGGTTCAAGCGCTCGCCGCAAGAAACTATCCTACGCAGCCCACAGTTCGCGGCGCAACTCCTGCCAGCTTTCCCGGTCGGGAGCGACCAGCAAACCACCGCCAACATGCGACGGCAGATAGGCTGTGCCGTCGAAGCGCGCGGCATGGCCGCCAGCCTCGGCATGGATCAGCACACCGGCGAGATGATCCCACGGCATCAGCTTGTTGTAGACGACGAAATGGCCATGGCCACTCGCCAGCAAGCGGTATTCGTGGGCGGCACAGCGGTAGTTGAACTGCGACAGCGTCTTGGTCTGGTTGCAGGCCAGCCGCGTACGGTCGGGCTCGGCCATGTATTGCCAGGAGACCGCGCCGGTCATCTCTGAGATCGGCGCGCTCGCGGCAACCCGCACCGTCTCCAGCGTGCCATGCGCGTGGCGGATATGGCTGCCGGCACCCTTGGCGCCGATCAGCCAGTCCTTGCCGACGGGATCATGGATGATGCCGGCRACSGTCTCSCCCTTGACCACGACGCCMAGCATGACGCCGAACAGCGGCACGCCSGASGCGAARTTGAAGGTGCCGTCGACCGGGTCGATGACGAAGGCCAGWTCGGCGTCGCCCAGACCATCGAGCAGCGCCGGATYGTCSGARCAGGCTTCCTCGCCRACGAYCATCGCCGTGGGATAGCGGTCGCGCAACCGCGCCGTGATCAGCCGCTCGGCGTTGACATCGGCTTCCGTCACCAGATCGGCGGCGGAGGTTTTCTGTCTGACGTCRCCATCGCCCAGCCGGCGAAAGCGGGGCATGATTTCGGTGTCGGCCGCCTCGGCCAGCAGGCTGGCCAGCCAGTCGATCGCGTTGTCGTCAAATGTCATCGGGAGCATCTTGCCTGCGTGTGAGGGTTTCGTTGAGAGCGGCGAAATCGAACAGTTTCCTGTCGAGCAGATGCGACGGCCTGGTGTTGGACAGCGCGTGGATCATCGTGTCCTTGCGGCCGGGCATGCGCTTTTCGATGTCGTCCAGCATCGCCTTCATGGCGTTGCGCTGAAGGCCTTCCTGGCTGCCGCAGAGGTCGCAAGGGATGATCGGGAACCGCATCGCGGCGGCGAATTTTTCGAGGTCGATCTCGGCGCAATAGCTCAGCGGCCGCAGCACCATGACGTCGCCTTCGTCATTGAGCAGCTTTGGCGGCATGGCGGCGAGACGGCCGCCATGGAACAGGTTCATGAAGAAGGTTTCGAGAATGTCCTCGCGGTGGTGGCCAAGCACCAATGCAGAACACCCCTCCTCGCGCGCGATACGGTAGAGATGGCCACGCCGCAGCCGCGAGCAGAGCGAGCAATAGGTGCTGCCCTGCGGCAGCTTGTCGGTGACGACAGAATAGGTGTCCTGGTACTCGATGCGGTGGGCAATGCCGTTGGCGTTGAGATAGTCGGGCAGGATGTGTTTTGGGAAGYTCGGCTGGCCCTGGTCGAGATTGCAGGCCAGCAATTCGACCGGCAGCAGCCCGCGCCATTTGAGGTCGAGCAGGATGGCGAGCAGGCCGTAGGAATCCTTGCCGCCCGACAGCGCGACCAGCCAGCGTTGGCCGGGCACGATCATCGAGAAATCCTCGGTCGCCTGACGGGTCAACCGCAGCAGCCGCTTGCGCAGCTTGTTGAATTCGACCGAGGACGGCACATCGGCGAACAGCGGATGAAAACCGCCCTCGGCGATCGGTTCTAGCGTCTCGATGTCTGGCTGCATATTCATGGCGCGGCGGCCCCGGGGATGTGACGTCCGCCCGGATTAGCGCATCGGCCGGAGAATCGAAACCGCAAAGCGGATGCGTGAAACAAAAAGGC
>NZ_JBFUGJ010000501.1:0-3325 GCF_056402975.1 Mesorhizobium sp. P3_A9
CGACTGATCTGATCAAAGTTGCTTCCTATTCCTTCGCGTCGGTACCGTCGGATTTCCGAGATGACAGGGCATGCGGGTTGCGCGCATGAAACAGGTCCAGGTCGGCTTCGATACGGTCGAGCAGATTGTTGCGCACCATGTCGTAGCCGAGCTCGATCGCCGCGGCAAAACCGTCCGAATCAGCACCGCCGTGGCTTTTGACGACGATGCCGTTCAGCCCCAGGAACACGCCGCCATTGGAGCGGCYGACATCCATCTTTTCGCGCAGGCGATCGAAGGCGCCCTTGGCGAAGATATAACCAATCTTGGCCATCAAGGTGCGGCTCATCGCGGCGCGCAGATATCCTGCGATCTGGCGCGCGGTGCCTTCGGCCGTCTTCAGCGCGATGTTGCCGGCGAAGCCTTCCGTCACCACAACGTCGACCGTGCCCTTGCCGATATCGTCGCCTTCGACAAAGYCATGATAGTTCATCGAGGCCATATTGGCCTCGCGCAGCATGCGTCCCGCTTCCTTGACCTCTTCCTGACCCTTGATCTCTTCGACGCCGACATTGAGCAGGCCGACGGTGGGCCGGTCGATGCCGAAGACGGAGCGCGCCATGCCGGTGCCGAGAATGGCAAAATCAATGAGCTGATGCGCGTCGGCGCCAATGGTGGCTCCGACGTCCAGAACCACGCTTTCACCGCGCAATGTCGGCCACAATGCCGCGATCGCCGGACGATCGATGGTGGCCATGGTGCGCAGGCAGAATTTCGACATCGCCATCAGCGCGCCGGTGTTGCCGGCGGAGATGCAGGCGTCCGCGGCGCCCGACTTGACCGCYTCGACWGCYTTCCACATCGACGAYTTCCAGCGGCCRTGGCGCAGYGCCTGGCTCGGCTTGTCGTCCATCCTGACCGCGATCTCGCAGTGGAAGAATTCACTCACCTCGGCCAGTTTGGGAAACTTGGCCAGTTCGGGGCGCACCAGTTCCTCACGCCCATAGATGACGAAGCGGATGTCGGGACGGCGGGTGGCGACCGTCATGAGCGCCGGAATGACCACGGCTGGTCCGTGATCGCCGCCCATGGCATCGATGGAAATCCTGATCACGCGGTATTCATCTCACGGGTTAGGCGGCAGGTCGCTTTAGTGGTCGCGAAGGTTCGGCGAAAATAGCGGTTTTGACTTTTCACACAACCGACTTTTCCATTGCGGGCGAGGTTTTCAGGATTTTCCCAGCAAGGATCGCAGTTTTTGCTGAAATTCATTCTCCGCCGCTTCGGTTTCACCGCCGGCATTGAGCGACGCGCCCGACTTGCGCGGATAAGGGTCGATCGCCAGTCCGAAGAACTGTTCGGCAAGCGCCCCGACATCGATGATGTCACCGGAGAATGTTTCGGGACTGTAAGGGCCGTCCGCGTCGAGCAGGATCTCGCCGCCGCCGTCGAACCCCTGCCGTCCAAGCTTGGACTCCTCGGGCAGCAGGAGTGCTTCGACCGGCTCGTCGATATGCGCCTGGACGGGATCGAGCGTGACGATGCAGGCCTGCGTGATATCGGCTTCGACGCGGCCGCTGACCTTCACGCCATTGCGTTTCCAGGAGGCCACAAGAAGGTCGGCGCGATAGGATTCAACGGAGAGCAGCCCGTGCTCCTCGGCGAGTGCCACGCGCTGTGCTGCGTCGGCCTCGATCACCACCGGCAGGCCCTTATTCGGCAGACGCGCGACGTTCGCGAAAAAGGCAACCGGGCTCTGCGGATCAGCATGTTTCATCAAGCACCTCCCTTGGCGAGCGGAAACGCCGCCGTGCCGGAAACGATAGATTCGGACGGCTGCGCGGCCAGCTGCCGGCAGGCATCGGCGACATAGTCGGCCAATTGCGGCGCCTCCGGCCATATGCCGGCATCGGGCCGGACATTGCGCGCAAGTGCTGCGGTCAGTCCGTCACGATCGTTCCGTTCCAGCGCATCATCATAGGCGGCGGTGCGGCCATAAAACATCTTCGCCAGTTTCTTCATACGCTTGGGCACGCCGACGTCACCAATGCCCAGTTCCCGCAGCGAATGGTCGACGTCGAGGAAGAACTCGTCGATCAGCACCTGGGCGATCTCCTGCGCCACACCGTCCTCGCCACGCAAGCGATGCTGGAACAGGAACATATGCAGCGAAAGCATCTCGAAACGGCCGAGCGGCGTGTCCGGCACATTCCAGCGGGAATAAAATACACTCTGCCGCGCCGCYGCCACGATTTGTGCGTACAGCGCGTCCGTGATGGTGCGGTTGGCGTGGCGTTCGCGACCAAAAAGGCGCTGGAACATGGGGATGGTCTCCGGGGACCGTTTGTTGAATTGGCCTTGTTGCATCGGCAAGCAAGCTGGTTTACCGGTTTTGCGGCCCAGCGCAAGTTGCGGCGATATAATGGAGAATTGTTGTTGCGCGCGCTGAATTTCAAGTCGACCTTCTCGTCCAGGCCCGCCGGCGCGATCTCGCTGCTGCTCGTCATATCGGCGCTCTCGGCATGTCATACCAACAAGATGTTCGGCGACCTCAGTCCGAGCGAGACGCTGACGCAAGGCTATGTTTACGACCAGCAGGCCGTCGATTCGGTGCCCGTCGGCTCCAGCCGCGAGCAGGTGCTTCTGGCGCTTGGCACGCCGTCGACCACGGCGACTTTCGACAACGAGGCGTTTTATTACATTTCGCAAACGCGCAAGCGCTATGTCGCCTTCGCCAAGCCCAGGCTCGTCGACCAGAAGGTGCTGGCGGTCTATTTCGGCGCCGATGGTCGCGTCACCCAGATCGCCAATTACGGCTTGAAGGACGGCAAGATTTTCGACTTCATCTCGCGCACCACGCCGACTGGCGGCAAGGACCAGAACTTCCTCAGCCAGATCATCAACGGCGCCAGCAAGCTGGCGCCCGGCATCCCCGGCGGCGGCACTCCCTGATCATCAGACCCTGCTTCCCCACGGGGAAAACAGCAACATCTCAGGCGACCGAAAACCCGCGGGAGCAATCCTGCGGGTTTTTGTTTGGCCAAGGCAGGCCCGGCTTGCCAGCAATGGGGCAAGCCCTTATCAAATCCCAGGGCTTTGGGGTTTTGAAAATGAGCAGTGGCGAACGCGTAGCACCAGACGGCTGGATGGCCACGGGAACACCCGACCGGCAGACCGTGACACCTGATTGGCTTGCCATCGACCCTCCGGCGATCGACGGCGTCAAGATCAAGGAAATCAGGCCGGTCGCGACGTCGAACGGCTATCTCACCGAGGTTTTCCGGGACGAGTGGGATCTCGATCAATTGCCCGTCGGCCAGGTCTTCCAGCGCACGATGTATCCGGG
>NZ_JBFUGJ010000502.1:0-3323 GCF_056402975.1 Mesorhizobium sp. P3_A9
CTATCGGAACGTGCCAGGCCCAGATTGCAACGCCATGCAAGATGGTTGCGCTGGTCGCGCCTGTGCTCCTGTCCCACAGCACGCGCAATAGAGGCGCCCGCATCAGCATTCCCGCCGCCATACGGGCCCTGGCGGGCAATCCCCACAGCAGGATTCCAATCGGCCGCGCCAACACGATCAAAGGGGCCGATACAGCCATGACGATCTCGTGCTCGATCATGTGAAAGGTAAAGAGGTGTTCGCCAAGCCAGTGAAGAGGGGACAGCAGCGCACCAGCCAGAGTGAGCATTCCAGCGCTGTAAAGGCAGATGCGGTGGTACATACCCCCGGGCCGCCTTGTGCGTCGGGCCAGTCTTGCCGCTCCCACGCAATACAGAACTGCCAGCGTCCCGAGTGGCACCACCATCCACGGATCGAAAGTCCAGGCAGGCTCCAATCCATGCGCATCGTCGCCATGCGCCATGGCCGGCCAGGCCATCATACCGCAGATCAGGGCGCAGATCAGCGTTGGCATGCGTCCAGCAGCATCGTGGCTGCCTCCTGCAACAACAGGGCAAAGACAAATGCCAGCGCGATCAGAAATCCCGCGTCAACAATAAAGCGCCTGGTCTGGACCGTCCCGTGTGAAGCCGTACGCGCTGCAGTTAGGCCAGCGATCGAAACAACCAGAAGAACCCCGCAGAGGACGGCGCTCCACGGACTATTCTGTCGGCAGTCAATGTAGGGCATGATCTGGCCAAGCTGGGTGCTGAGCGCCCAGGCTAGCGGCGCGACACCAAGTCCGGTCCATTGCAACCATGTTTTTCTCAAAGCCGAGGTATCCAATAAAGGCAGGCGTACATGGGCAACCACGTCGCAACCACGAAGTTCCAGTACATCGCGTTGTCGCTGACATCTCCGAACCGGCGCGGCGTGTCGCCATGCCGGGAAAACATCAGGCAGGCGAGTACCAGCGTCTCGATCACATCCGTCAGGATGTGGGTGGTGTGGAGGCCAAGCATAACCCATACAATCGAACCGTATGCGTTTTGATCCCACTTGATATGCATCGCCGGAAACTCGAAGACACGCAGGACCAGAGGCACTATTCCCAGTATGGCCATGACGATCAATCCGAGGCGAACCTTTCGCAGATCCTGATCGCGCGCCCAGCGTGCGAGGAGGATGTTGGGAACAAGGCTTGCCAGCAGAAGGGCTGTCAGCGCCGTGCCGGCGAACAGATCCGGCGGCGGGGCGCCCAATGGCCATCGCGGCGCCAGGCTCATCAGGTAGAGATAGATCACGATCGAGAGCGCAAAGCCGGTCCCTTCGATGAGCATGAAAGCGAGCGTTCCCCACCATGACGGGCTTGCGGTGCCAAGGCCATGCGCTGGGAGCTCGGTCAGATCGAGCACGATGTTTTCTTTCATGACTCGTCCTCCGGCACGCCCTTGGGCCAGAACCAGCCTATCAGTGAGACCGCGACCGGGATGGAACCCCAGACAACCGCCCATGGGCTGAATATGGACCAGACCAGCGTTAAGGTGGTCGCAAGCGCTGCCCAAAGCGGCCAGATGGAATTGCCGACCGATGATTCCCGCGCTTCCGGAATGCCCTCAACGACGCTGGTGATCAAAAGCTCACGACGGTCGACCCGCAAGCCGGCGGCGACGGGCGGGGCGGCCTCCTCCGCCCACAGGGGTTCACTGCTGCCGACCACGGGTAGCCTGGCAAAATTGTAAGGTTGCGGCGGCGACGCCGTCGCCCATTCAAGCGTAGAGGCTCCCCAGGGGTTAGCACTCGCGACGGCGCCTGACCTGGCACTGCGGATGGCATCGATGAAAAACAGAAGGAAGCCAGCGGCCAGGACGATTGCGCTAAGGCTAATGAACATGTTGAGGCCGGCCCAAGGCATCTCGGGCTGATAGGTGTAGATGCGACGCGGCATGCCTTGAAGACCCAGGATGTGCATGGGAAAAAACGTCAGGTTGAAGCCGACAAAGATCAGGCCGAAGACCCAGCGGCCAAGGGTCTCGCTCATCATTTTGCCCGTCAGCTTCGGGAACCAGTAATAAATCGCGCCGAGCAGCGGAAAAACCGCGCCGCCGACCAGGACATAATGGAAATGGGCGACAACGAAATAGGTGTCATGGACCTGGGTATCGAACGGAACCGAGGCCACCATGACGCCGGTGAGGCCGCCAATCACGAAGATCACCATGAAGCCGATGACGAACAGGAACGGCGTTTTGAAGATCGGCTTTCCCGCCCAGATGGTGGCAAGCCAGCAGAAAATCTGCAATCCGGCCGGGACTGCAATCGCCATGCTGGAGGCGGTGAAAAAGCTCTCTCCCAGTCGTGGAAGACCAGCAACGAACATATGATGGACCCAAAGGCCGAAGGCGAGGACCCCCGTCGCCACCAAGGCCATAACCATCGCCAGGTAGCCAAACACTGGCCGACGCGTAAACGTCGCTACAATGGTCGACACCATGCCCACTGCCGGCAGGAAGATTATGTAGACCTCGGGATGACCGAAGAACCAGAACAGATGCTGCCACAGCAACACATCGCCGCCTTCGGCAGGGTTGAAGAAGTGCGTGCCGACAAGGCGATCGAGGATAAGGCTTGTGCTTGCGATCATGATCGCCGGCATGGCCAGAATGATAAGAAACGACGTCACCAGCATCGACCAGACAAATAACGGAATCCTGTCGAGCGACATCCCCGGCGCGCGCTGCTTGAACACGGTCACAACGATCTCGACGGCGATGGCGAGGGCGGAAACCTCGGTGAAGGTGATCATCTGTGCCCAGATATCGGCGCGTTTCCCCACGCCATATTGCGGCCCCGACAAGGGCACGTAAGCGAACCATCCGACGTCCGGGCCGGTGTCGACGATGAAGGCAATCCACAAGAGCAGGCCGCCCGCGACATAGATCCAGTAGGAAAATGCGTTGAGGCGCGGGAAGGCGATGTTGCGTGTCCCCACCATCAAAGGCACGAGGTAGACGGCCATCGCCTGCATGACGGGGACGGCGAACAGGAACATCATGTTCGAACCGTGCATGGTGAAAATCTGGTTGTAGCGATCGGGTCCGATGAACCTGGCTTCAGGCTGCGACAGTTGCAGCCGCATCAGCAGCGACAGCACCCCTCCAAGCGCCAGGAAAACAAAAGCTGTCGCGATATAGCGTCGGCCGATCACCTTGTGATCCACTGTCGACAGGGCGCCCCACAGCCCCGGCTGCGCTGACCAGGTCGAGGCGAGGGCCTGCGTGAGCTCCTTATCGCTTAATGCCGTGTCCCTGAGCCCATCATCCTTCGAGCGGGTCATTTCAGGC
>NZ_JBFUGJ010000503.1:0-3316 GCF_056402975.1 Mesorhizobium sp. P3_A9
GCTTCTCGATACGGCTGGCGCGACCACGACCGCGGGCATGGAACCGCTTCATGACGATCGACTTGCCGACATAGGCTTCCGCCACGATCAGCGCATCGACATCCAGGTCGTGGTTGTTTTCCGCGTTGGCAATCGCCGATTCCAGCGTCTTCTTGACCGTGCCGGAAATCCGCTTGGCCGAGAATTCGAGGTCGGAAAGCGCTGTCGCGACCTTCTTGCCGCGGATGAGCGCGGCAACGAGGTTCAGCTTCTGCGGGCTGATACGGATCGTGCGCAATACGGCGCGCGCTTCGTTATCAGCAAGCCTGCGCGGAGCTTTGGCCTTGCCCATGATTATTTCCTCTTCGCCTTCTTATCCGCGCCGTGACCGTAATAGGTCCGGGTCGGAGCGAATTCACCGAACTTGTGACCGACCATGTCCTCGTTGACCGMAACGGGAACATGCTTCTGGCCGTTRTAGACACCGAAGGTGAAGCCGACGAACTGCGGCAGGATGGTGGAGCGACGGCTCCACATCTTGATCACCTCATTGCGACCACCTTCACGAACCCTGTCCACCTTCTTGAGAAGGTAGCCGTCGATGAAGGGGCCTTTCCAAATAGAACGAGTCACTTGGCGTTACCTCTTCTTAGCTCTTGCGCTGATGGCGCGAGCGCAGGATGAACTTGTCGGTCGCCTTATTGGACCGCGTCTTCTTGCCCTTGGTCGGCTTGCCCCACGGGCTGACCGGATGGCGACCACCGGAGGTGCGGCCTTCGCCGCCGCCGTGCGGGTGGTCAACCGGGTTCATGGTCACGCCGCGATTGTGCGGGCGCTTGCCACGCCAAACAGTGCGGCCGGCCTTGCCGTCGTTGATGTTGCCATGGTCCGGATTGGACACGGCACCGACGGTAGCCATGCAGGAGCCGTGAACGACACGCTGCTCGCCCGAATTGAGGCGCAGGATCGCCATGCCCTGGTCACGACCGACCAGCTGGCCGTAGCCGCCTGCCGAACGAGCGACCTGGGCGCCCTTGCCCGGCTTCAGCTCAATGTTGTGGACGATGGTGCCGACCGGCATCGAGGCCAGCGGCATCGCGTTGCCCGGCTTCACGTCAACCGATTCGCCGGCCACGATCTTGTCGCCGGGAGCCAGACGCTGCGGAGCAATGATGTAGGACAGCTCGCCATCATCATACTTGATCAGCGCGATGAAGGCGGTGCGGTTCGGATCATACTCGATACGCTCGACCGTGCCGACAACGTCGAACTTGCGACGCTTGAAGTCGATGATGCGGTACGAACGCTTGTGACCACCACCGATGAAGCGTGCGGTGATACGACCGTGATTGTTGCGGCCGCCCGACTTGGTCAGGCCCTCGGTCAAACCCTTGACGGGCTTGCCCTTGTAGAGGCCCGAGCGGTCGACGATGACCAGCTGGCGGGTGCTCGGCGTTACCGGGTTGAATTTTTTCAGTGCCATTGTTCTGTCCTCGCGGCCTTGCTCAGAGACCCGTCGCGACGTCGATCGACTGGCCATCGGCCAGTGTCACAATCGCCTTCTTGACGTCGCTCTGGCGGCCAACCGTGCCACGGAAGCGCTTGATCTTGCCCTTGCGGACAAGCGTGTTCACGGCCATCACCTTGACGCCAAACAGCGCTTCGACGGCGGCCTTGATTTCCGGCTTCGACGCCTTCTTGGCGACGTTGAAGACGACCTGGTTGTTCTCGGAGGCCATGGTCGACTTTTCGGTGATCGCCGGCGAGACGATCACGTCGTAATGACGAAGGTCKGTCATTTAAAGCGCTCCTCGAGAGCCTCGACGGCGGCCTTCGAAAGGACCAGCGTGCCGCGGCGCAGAATGTCGTAGACGTTGATGCCCTGGATGGGCAGCACGTCGATGTTGGGGATGTTGGTGGCTGCCAGCTTGAAGTTCTTGTCAAGCTCGGCGCCGCCAATCAACAGGGCGTTGGTCAGGCCCAGCGTCGCGAAATTCGCGATCAGCGCCTTCGTCTTGGCTTCGGTCAGCTTCAGCTCGTCGATGATGATGATCGACGCGCTCTTGGCCTTGGCCGAGAGAGCATGCTTGAGGCCAAGCGCACGAACCTTCTTGGGGAGTTCATGCTCATGGCTGCGAACGACCGGGCCGTGGGCCTTGCCGCCGCCGCGGAACTGCGGAGCGCGTGCCGAGTGGTGACGGGCGCGGCCCGTACCCTTCTGCTTGTACATCTTGGCGCCGGTACGCGCGATTTCGGCGCGGCCCTTGGCCTTGTGCGTGCCCTGCTGCTTCTTGGCAAGCTGCCAGCGCACGACGCGCTGCAGGATGTCCTCGCGCGGATCAAGGCCGAAAATCTCCTCGGAGAGTTCCACCTTGCCGGCGTCTTTACCGCCGAGCGTTGTGATCTTGAGATCCATTATTCTGCTCCCTCTGCGGCCGGAGCCTCGTTCTTGGCAACGGCGCGGATCGCGGCAGGCTTCGGCGCATTGGCCGGCAGTGCCACCTTGGCCGCATCGCGGACCAGGATCCAGGCGCCCTTCGATCCGGGAACCGCACCGCGGATCAGGATCAGGCCGCGATCGGCGTCGGTCGAAACGATCTCGACATTCTGTGTGGTGACGCGGGTGTCGCCCATGTGGCCAGCCATATGCTTGCCCTTGAACACCTTGCCCGGGTCCTGGCGCTGGCCGGTCGAACCGTGCGTACGGTGCGAGACCGAGTTACCGTGCGTCGCGCGGCCACCACCCATGTGGTGGCGCTTGATGACGCCCTGGAAGCCCTTACCGATCGTCGTGCCCGTCACATCGACCTTCTGGCCGGCGACGWARTGCTCGACGGTRATCTCGGCGCCGACATCGATCATGTTGTCGGCSGAGACGCGGAACTCGGCRACCTTSGCCTTSGGCTCGACGGAAGCGGTCGCGAAATGGCCGCGCATCGCCTTCGACGTRTTCTTCACCTTGGCRAGGCCAACGCCGAGCTGRACGGCGGTRTAGCCRTTCTTCTCCTGCGTGCGCTGCGCCACGACCTGGCAGTTCTCCATCTGGAGAACTGTGACGGGAACATGTTCCCCGGCATCGTTGTAGATGCGGGTCATTCCCACCTTCTTTGCAATCACACCTGAACGCATCGGTTCAATTCCTTTAGAGTTCCGGGCCAGGGGCACCGCCCCTTACCGCGCTCTCATTCCCTTAGAGCTTGATCTCGACGTCGACRCCGGCGGCCAGATCGAGCTTCATCARMGCRTCSACGGTCTGCGGGGTCGGATCGACGATGTCGAGCAGACGCTTGTGCGTGCGCATCTCGAACTGCTCGCGGCTCTTCTTGTCGACGTGAGG
>NZ_JBFUGJ010000504.1:0-3312 GCF_056402975.1 Mesorhizobium sp. P3_A9
ATGTGACGACGGGCTTCGACAGGTCAATGCCGGCCTCCTCGATCACCCTCCGCAAACGGTCCTTCGACAACAGCATGCCGTTTTCCGACAGCGCGGAATAAGGCACATTGCGCGCGCCCGGCATATGGCCGGAGCGGATGCCCGCACGGGGCTCGGGCTCGGCACCGGTGAAGCGGCCGGGTCCACGGGCATCGGCAATCTGGCTGGCGCTGGTCTCGACGATCCGGCGCATGTCGGCCAAGCTGGCGACGCGACCGGCGTCGAAATCGGCATGGAACACGCTCGGCGCGATCTTCGTCGGCTCGGCCGTTACCGGCCGGCCGGCCGCTTTCCAGCCGTCGAAGCCGCCATCCAGAATATAGGTCTGGAAAACGCCCATGATGCGGAACATCCACCATGCCCGGGGCGCCGAGAAGAACCCCGGACCGTCATARAYGACGATGGTGTCGTCGGCMGAAAYACCCATCGCGCCGACATATCGGGCAAAATGCTGAGGTGATGGCAGCGTGTGCGGCAAAGCGGCCTCGGGATCCGAAACCGCGTCCTGATCCAGGAATCGGGCGCCCGGAATATGCGCCGCCTCATATTCCGCACGCGCGTTGCGTTTTTGTGCCGGGAGATACCAGGACGTGTCAATGATCGTCAGGCCCGGCTCGCCGAGGCGCGTCTGCAGCCAATCCGCGTCGACTGTGAAAGGGCTGTCCTGGGCCATTCTTGATCTCCTGCTTCGTCTTCGCAAAATTTTGTTTGGCTTGGCAATTCGAATGCGTTCAGAGCGCACGACATTCGCTTTGAATACGCGGCGCGGCCAGCCGCGGCGGTCCGCTAATTCCGATTGTTTTCGTGTTTCGTGGCGAGTACGGATTGATCGTTATGATCTGGGGTGGGCGGGGTCAACAATCTCGGCATGAGCAATCTTCTGTTTTCGCGTATTCCCAGCAATCCGGTTTCGCTTGGGCTTGTTTGCAACTTCATCGCGCATTATCCGCCTTTTGACGGCTACGAATTCGGCCTGATGGTGAAGACACTGCGCTACCAGCTGGATCAGCAGACCCATATGATCGGCTCGATCGACGACTCCATCGTTGCTTACGTCGGCTGGATCCAGACCAGCCGCGAGATAGCCGAGGCCTGGGCGACGAATGGCGGGCCGCTCAACCCCTTCCCCGGCGGCGACGCCACTGCGGTGACGGTACTGGCGACRCGRTCYTCGTCCCACATCCTGCCGMTGATCAARRAAGCCAARCGCATCAACCTSGACAARTCGGTATTCTGGAARCGCGACTTCATCGATAACCGCGGCTCGGTCAAGCGTGCCGTCCGCAAGCGCGACGCCTGATGGATACGGTCGCGCCCGCCGAGGCACTGACGCAAGAGATCCTCATCCGGCTGGATGACCGCTATGCCGCGATGTTCGTGCGCATCTGGCGGCCGGCCGGCACGCCGCGCGCAACGGTGTTCTGCCTGCACGGCTTCACCGGCAATGGAGCCGACTTCGATTATCTCGCCACCTTCCTGTGCCGCAATGGCTTCCTGGTTATCTGTCCCGATCTGTTGGGGCGCGGGCGCAGCGCCTATCTGGGGTCGGGCTACGACATCAATGTCTACTCCAAATGCCTGCGCGCGCTCGGCGAGTTCGCCGGTACGGAGAACCACTTTATCGGCACGTCTTGGGGCGGCACGATTTTGCTKCTGTTTMTGCASATGACMCGCTCCAAGGCCRCKMRAATCRTTCTCAACGACGTSCCMATGCTCGGCGGGYCGAAGGTCGACGCGATGAGARACGAAGTCCTCGGAGAAAGTACGCTTGCGTTCGAAACCCGCGCGGCGGCCAAGGACTATCTAAGCGGCACCAGAGCTGCCATGGGCCCGGTCGAGGACGCCGTGTTCAACCGCTATGTCGAGAACAGGATCGCCGCCGGCCCCGATGGCTTCCGGCTTGCCTATGACCCTGCCACGACGGGAAATTTCGGCGCCCTGGCCGGCCGCGAATACGATCTTTTCCCAATCGCCGCCAAGATCGACGCCCGCATCCTGCTGATGTACGGCCGCGACAGTCAGGTCATTGACCGGCAGGCTATCGAGCGCACACGGCTGGCACGGCCTGATCTGTGGCTTGTCGACAACCTCGATGCCGGCGATCCGCCATCACTCATGACACTGGACCAGGCTCTGCTCATCCTGGGGTTCCTGTCTGCTACCTGAAAACTGGATGTCGTGGTGGGGTTGGTTCCGGAAATGCATTTCGACGATCTGTACAGTGACTATATCGCCGCGACCCATGATCGCCGAAGCTCTACCGAAAGCCCAGCCAAAATCCTGATTTGCACGACTCCGCGAACGGCTGGGCATTCCTATTGTCAGGTCCTGCAGCAGTTCGGCTTCGGAATACCCACGGAGTATTTTCAGTGGCAATATGCGTTGCCGCTGATGAGACGGTGGTCGGCAGACGACACCATTGACCTTGAAAAACTCAATCAGCAGGCGTCCGCCTATGGTCGCTGTCTCCTGGCAAAAAGGACTGAGAACGGCGTATTTGCCGCCAAGATCTTCTTTGAAAACCTGCCATTCGCGCGCAGTTCGATCGGCGATGACGACGGCAACTCGTTCTATGTCTTCCTCTCCAGGAGAAACAAGGTCGATCAGACCATAAGCCTGCTCTCGATGCTGCATACGGGCCAACCGTTCGACAGCCAGGCGACGCTGCCTGGAATTCCCACGGTGACAATTTTGACCGAAAGGGTGGTCAGGGATACCGCCCAGTACATTCTCGACAGCGAGATCAGGTGGAAAAATTACCTGAACACGCTTGATCGGCGCAGAGTGGCGGAGGTCTGCTATGAGGACTTTATCGCGAACCAGCAGGAAAACGCTTCCGCCACAATGAGCAACTGGTTCTCTGGCTTCGAGCTGAAATCAAAAGCCATCTCGGCAAGCACGCGCTATGCGCATGATGCCGAGCTCAAGACCATGATAAAAAGACAATTTGGGGACTATGTCAGGCGGTTTTGGCAGGACCATACCTGACCTGGCGTTTCATCGACGCGAAACACCGACCGAAGACCCCTGCGCCGGGCGCAACGCCAGCGCGTAGTCGAACCGGATCACATCGTCGGCCCGGCTGAAAGCGAACTGGCGCAYWATAGCCAGGACCGCCTCCCTGACTTCCAGCCGRCCGAGACGCGCGCCACCACACATGCGCGGTCCGGTWAGGAAGGGAATAAAGGCCCGTCGATCRAAGCTGTTCTCGAKGAATTCYTTCCGGCTGGCGTCGAAGACACGCGGGTTTGACCAGAAGGCCGGATTCTGGTG
>NZ_JBFUGJ010000505.1:0-3295 GCF_056402975.1 Mesorhizobium sp. P3_A9
GCTCGGCATCACCGCCGATCCCGATTTCGGCGGCASCGGCATGGGCTATCTCGCCCATGTGATYGCGGTSGAAGAGATTTCSCGCGCCTCGGCTTCGGTCGGTCTCTCCTACGGCGCCCACTCCAACCTCTGCGTCAACCAGATCAACCGCTGGGCGACGCCGGCGCAGAAGGAAAAATTCCTGCCGCCGCTGTGCTCGGGCGAGCGTGTCGGTGCGCTGGCAATGTCGGAATCCGGCGCCGGCTCCGACGTTGTCTCGCTCAAACTGCGCGCCGAGAAGCGCAATGACCGCTATGTGCTCAACGGCACCAAGATGTGGATCACCAACGGGCCGGACGCCGATACGCTGGTCGTCTATGCCAAGACCGACCCGGAGCGGAAATCGCGCGGCATCACCGCCTTCATCGTCGAGAAGACGATGGCCGGGTTCTCCGTGGCGCAAAAGCTCGACAAGCTCGGCATGCGCGGCTCCAACACCGGCGAGCTGGTGTTCGAGGATGTCGAGGTGCCGTTCGACAACGTCCTGCACGAAGAAGGCCGCGGCGTGGAGGTGCTGATGTCGGGACTAGACTATGAACGTACGGTGCTTGCCGGCGGCCCGATCGGCCTGATGGCGGCGTGCCTCGACGTGGCGATCCCCTATGTGCACGAGCGCAAGCAGTTCGGCCAGCCGATCGGCGAATTCCAGCTGGTGCAAGGCAAGCTGGCCGACATGTATACGGTGATGAATGCGGCTCGCGCCTATGTCTATGCCGTCGCCGCCGCTTGCGATCGCGGCCAGACCACCCGCAAGGACGCCGCCGGCTGCGTTTTGTTTGCCGCCGAGAAGGCGACGCTCATGGCACTCGATGCCATCCAGCTGCTGGGCGGCAACGGCTATATCAACGACTATCCGGCGGGACGCCTGCTGCGCGACGCCAAGCTCTACGAGATCGGCGCCGGCACCAGCGAAATCCGCCGCTGGCTGATCGGCCGCGAGATCATGGCGGAGGGGGTGTAGCATGGCCGTCCTCCAAACCCAGATCTCGCCTTCCTCCGACACCTTTCGCGCCAATGCCGAACGCATGCGCGCACTGGTCGCCGACATCGCCGACAAAGCCACGTCCGTCGAGCGCGGCGGCTCGGAYGAGGCGCGCGAGCGCCACGTCTCGCGTGGCAAGCTGTTGCCGCGCGARCGSCTSGCACARTTGCTCGACACCGGTTCGCCTTTCCTCGAGATCGGCCAGTTCGCGGCGTGGTCGATGTATGGCGAGGAGATTTCGTCGGCCGGCATGATCGCCGGCATCGGCCGTGTCGAAGGCACCGAGGTGATGGTCGTCGTCAACGATGCCACGGTGAAGGGCGGCACCTACTACCCGCTGACTGTGAAAAAGCACCTGCGCGCACAGGAGATCGCGCTGCAGAACAATCTGCCTTGCATCTATCTGGTCGACAGCGGCGGCGCCAACCTGCCCAACCAGGACGAGGTGTTTCCCGACCGTGAGCATTTCGGCCGCATCTTCTACAACCAGGCCAACATGTCTGCCGCCGGCATCCCGCAGATCGCCTGCGTCATGGGTTCCTGCACGGCCGGCGGCGCCTATGTGCCGGCGATGTCGGACGAGACGATCATGGTGCGCAACCAGGCAACCATCTTCCTCGGCGGCCCGCCGCTGGTGAAGGCGGCCACCGGCGAGGATGTCAGCGCCGAGGATCTGGGCGGCGCGGACGTTCATACCAGGCTTTCCGGCGTCGCCGACCACTATGCGATGGATGACGACCATGCGCTCGCCATCTGCCGTCGCATCGTAAAAAACCTGAATCGGAACAAGACCGTAAGCCTGCACTTACAGAAGTCGATTCTGCCACTTCATCCGGCAGATGAGCTCTACGGCATCGTGCCGACGGATCTGCGTCAGCCCTACGATGCGCGCGAGGTGATCGCGCGCCTTGTCGACGGGTCCGAGTTCGACGAGTTCAAGCAGAACTACGGCGCAACGCTGATCACCGGCTTTGCCCATCTCCATGGCATGCCGGTCGGCATCATCGCCAACAAYGGCGTGCTGTTTTCCGAAAGCGCGCTGAAGGGCGCGCATTTCATCGAGCTGTGTTGCCAGCGCAAGATCCCGCTTGTCTTTCTGCAGAACATCACCGGCTTCATGGTCGGCCGGAAATACGAGGCAGGCGGCATCGCCAAGGACGGCGCCAAGCTGGTGATGGCGGTTGCCACCGCGAGGGTGCCGAAGGTGACAATCATCATCGGCGGTTCATTCGGCGCCGGCAATTACGGCATGTGCGGCCGCGCTTATTCCCCGCGCTTCCTGTGGATGTGGCCGAACGCGCGCATCTCGGTGATGGGCGGTGAGCAGGCGGCAACCGTGCTTGCCATGGTCAAGCGCGAAGGCATCGAGCGCAAGGGCGGCGAATGGAGCGCCGAGGAAGAAGCAAAATTTAAGAAGCCGATCCTGATGAAATACGAGCATGAGGGCCATCCGCTCTACTCTTCCGCGCGCCTGTGGGATGACGGCATCRTCGATCCGGCGMRGACGCGCGAGGTGCTGGCGCTCAGCCTGTCKGCCGCGCTCAAYGCYGAAATCGAGGARACACGCTTCGGCGTGTTCAGGATGTRAGATGCACGGCATCGACAACGGGATGCGCACCCGCACCGGCCAAACCGCGAAACTCGACGTCGATGCCATCGCACATGACGAAACTATACTGGTCGACCATTGCTGCCTCCGGCGAAAAGTGTGCTTTTTGGATGAGGCCATCCATCCGCTCACAATATTGCGAGCCTTGGCCACGAAGCTGGCAGCGATGGAAAATAGTTGCTATTTCTCGTTCCGCACTATGCAACGGGGATGGGAAAAAAATGACGACGGAATATTTGCGGAAAGCGTCTACAGCAATACTTTCTGCACTACTGGTGTTCGCGGCTTCCGGTGTGGGCATAGCCGGGTCGCTGGCAGGAAGCGAGGGACACCAGCGTTTCCCACCGTACCTGCCGCAAAATCCCAAAGATCCCTGCACCAGAACCTACAAGGCCTATGTGGCAGCCAGCGGCCATTCAGCGTACGCGACAACGCCCTATGCTCGGATAATGTCATCCTACATAATCTGCGGCGCGCACCTCAACGCGCCATCGGTAAAGGTAGCAGAAGACCTGGCTATGAAATCCTGCCTGGCCACCCGCAGCCACTACAAGGTCACAACCGGCGGCGGTTGCGAGATCGCTTTGTCAAAATAGGGACAACTGGGCGTCAAACCGGGTACTCCCTTGGTAAGGGAGATGGCACGCCCCTCTGTTCTGCCGGAC
>NZ_JBFUGJ010000506.1:0-3286 GCF_056402975.1 Mesorhizobium sp. P3_A9
GTGCAACGGAACAAGACCGAAATTTAAACTCGCTCTCATCAAGCGATTTTCCGTTCTATTTTTGGTTTGTAGCTCTCTTTCCCTTATAACTGGTTGCGATGCGGAGTTTTTGCATAAACGTCCTGACGTTTACGTTTGCAGCCCGAGTGGCTTTGGCCAACAAGCTCATTGCGCTCAGAAGGTTTGACGCCCGTTGGGGGTCACCCAATCTGGCTTTCATTTAGATATACTGCTTGAGACACGGGCCGAGATGCGCAGGAGTGGTGACCGCAGCCTCGCTGGGTTGTCAGGCCCGAATAGTGCGGTCAGACACCTCGTTATGCCGACGGCATGTTTCATCTCTAGGTCCAACTTATTGATCTAAAAAGATTATCTTTCTTCGGAATTCACGACTCGCGTTGCCGTCACGAACCCGCCAACGGTTAACCATTCGGAAATTGTTGTAGTTAACGAGAAGCTAATTTAGTTGACTATGTTCTCCACAGGTATATTTTCAATGCGTTGGGATGTGCAATTTGGGCGAGCAATCGACGATGATGGCACCGAGCGGGTGATCGCGATTTTGGGTGCATATACGGGTGTGAGCAGCGGCACGTAAAAGCCGTGTGCACCAGCCCGGCGAACCCAGAGAACAATTAACGCACATCATGTTGGCGAATCCGCTGATGCGGAGGGTTTGTCACGTTCTGAAGGCGTGGCCGGACTGTTTGTCCCGGCTCGGCGGTAGCGTGCGCGTTGCGTAAGGGGAAAGCATGAGCAAGGTCATCAAGGTTCTGAAACTGGGCTCCGGAAGCGATCAAAGGGAGCCCCAGCAAAAGCGACGTCGCGCCCTGGTTGCCGGAGGCGCGGGCTTCCTGGGGTCGCATCTGTGCGAACGGCTGTTGCGGGATGGGTATGACGTCGTCGCTCTAGACAATTTCCACACCGGAAAAAAATACAATCTCAATGCCCTTCTGCGTAATCCCAGGTTCACCTGCATCGAGCACGACATCGTCGACCCGCTGCCTGTCGGCCTTGAGTGCGACGAGATCTAYAATCTCGCCTGCCCKGCCTCYCCGCCGCAYTAYCAGGCRGAYCCGATCCATACGTTCAAGACGAGCGTGCTCGGTTCGCTGAACCTTCTGGAGCTCGCGCGCCGGAACAACGCCAAGATATTCCAGGCCTCGACTTCGGAGGTCTATGGCGACCCGATCGTGCACCCGCAGCCCGAGAGCTATTTCGGCAACGTCAACACGCATGGACCGCGGTCCTGCTATGATGAAGGCAAGCGTTCGGCGGAAACCCTGTTCTTCGACTATTCGCGGACATACGGGCTCGACATCCGCGTTGCCCGTATCTTCAACACCTATGGTCGCCGCATGCAACCCGATGACGGGCGTGTGGTCTCGAACTTCATCGTCCAGGCTTTGCGCGGCGAAGACCTGACCGTCTATGGCAGCGGCCTGCAGACCCGCTCCTTCTGTTATGCCGACGACCTGATCGAAGGCTTCATSCGGCTGATGAATGYGCCGCGTGCGCCTGCCCATCCGGTCAATCTCGGCAACCCCGGCGAATTCACCATCATGGAGCTCGCGACGCTGGTCGTCGGCTACACCAACTCCCGATCGAAGATCGTGCATCGGCCGCTGCCCGTCGACGACCCCAGGCAGCGCAAACCGGATATTTCCTTCGCCAGGGACAATCTCGGCTGGGAGCCGAAGATCAACCTAGCCCAGGGGCTCGCGCACACCGTCGACTATTTCGACACCCTGCTCTATGGCAGCCGGATGATCACAGGGGCCGCGGCTTCATGAGCCGACCGGCGATCCTGGTAACAGGCGGAGCGGGCTTCATCGGCAGTCACACCTGCAAGCAGCTCGCCGCCGCCGGCTATCTGCCCGTGGCTTTTGACAATCTGTGCCGCGGCAACCGGAAATCCGTCGCCTGGGGTCCGCTTGTCGTCGGCGATATCCGCGACGGGGATGCGCTGCGGGCGGCGATCGGGACATACAGTCCGACGGCGGTCATCCACTTCGCGGCGCTGGCCTATGTCGGAGAATCCGTTCACGAGCCGGCCGACTATTATTCGACCAATGTGGCCGGCACCATCGCCGTGCTCGATGCGGCGCGTGCACATGCCATTGAAAACATCATCTTCTCCAGCAGCTGCGCAACCTACGGCGTGCCGGAAGCGTTGCCCGTTCGCGAGACCTCCTCGCAAAACCCGATCAGCCCTTACGGGCGCACCAAGCTGATGGGCGAACAGATCATTGGCGACTATGCGTCGGCATACGGGATGAAATTCGCAATCCTGCGCTATTTCAATGCTTGCGGTGCCGATCCAGACGGCGAACTCGGCGAATGGCATTCACCGGAAACGCATCTGGTTCCCAGGGTGCTGATGGCTGCGTCTGGCATCATCGACGAAATCGAGGTCTTCGGCACGGACTATGATACGCCGGACGGCACCTGCGTGCGCGACTATATCCATGTCAGCGACTTGGCCCGCGCCCACCTGAAAGCGCTCCAACACCTCGAGGGCGGCGGACAAAGCCTGGCGGTCAACCTTGGCACCGGGCGAGGCGTATCCATCAAGGAGATCGTACAGGCGGTCAGCCGGATAACCTCTAGACCGGTTCCGGCCGTCTTCAGAGCCCGGCGCCCCGGAGATCCGGCCGAGCTCTATGCCGATCCGGGCAAGGCGCGTACGCAGCTTGGCTTTGTGCCGCAGCTTTCCGACATCGACACGATCGTCAGGACGGCGGCGCCATTCTTCGGGCTACAGACAAAATCGGCGAAACTGCCGCCAAGCGAGGCGGCAGCATCCGTCGCGGCTGGCTAGATCAGAGATAGCGAGGGTGGCAACTTGCGCGTTGGCCAAATCCGCTGGGACTGCAAATATAAGGCGAACCGCCCAGCAACGGACCATCATCGCCAGGATTGAAAGCGATCTTCACGGGCCCCGGCGTGCGAACCTTGATCGGCGGTGATGATGCAAAAGCATAATCACTTTCAGTCGTCTGTATCGCGCTCGTCATCAGAATCTGAGGCTCGGCTCTAAGCGAATGAACCGTGGACATGGCGTAAACCGGCAGGACCGCCGGTTTGCTGCGGACCGGGTGGACCACAGGCTTGATGAAGACCGAATTGGTTTCGGTCGCATCCATACCCTGACAGCCTGCAATCGCAGAGATCATCGCCACAACCGCAACAATAGATGCTATATTTTTGCTTGGGCGAAATGCGCCCATTGCGGATTTGTTCATCATGTGTCCCTTGTTATCAAGTATAAGCCAAGGGCGTATTG
>NZ_JBFUGJ010000507.1:0-4588 GCF_056402975.1 Mesorhizobium sp. P3_A9
GGCCATGAGAGCCATGGCCCGTCCGGGCGAAGCGGCCAGGCCGACGTAAGCGCTATCAATTCCCCCATGCAGGCCAAGGCGGATATCGCCGGGAGGCGCTGCGAACGGAGGATGAAATGCTCAAGTCAAAGCGGAATGTCAGATCACTGGTGATCGCGGCAAGCATTGGCGCGCTGTTCACGATCACTCCCGCAAAAGCCGAGGATGCGGCGGCAACGGCCGCCTACAAGGACATCCAGGCAACGCTCGGCTCGGTGCCGGATATGTTCAAGACCTTGCCTGATGTCGCGATCGCCGGCGCCTGGGCTGAAATCAAGGGCGTCCAGCTCAACCCGAAAACCGCTCTGGACGGCAAGACCAAGGAGTTGATGGGCCTTGCGGTCGCCTCACAGATTCCCTGCCAATATTGCATCTACTTCCACACCGAGGCGGCCAAGCTCAATGGCGCCAGCGACGAGGAGATCAAGGAGACGATCGCGATGGCGGCGATCGTGCGCCACTGGTCGACGATCCTCAACGGCAGCCAGGTCGATCTCGCCACGTTCAAGAAGCAGACCGACGACGTGTTCGCGGCCGTCAAGGCGAAGTCGCAGTGAAAATCCCTGCCTGGCGGCGAGCGCCGGGCAGTGCCTACCGAATATCAACCGCCCGATCGTGAAGACGGGCACATGGAGGATAAAATGCTGACCAAGACTCAAGTTGTGGATGGCGCGGCGATCAAGAAGGCGATCGAGGGCCGCGACGGCAAGATGCTGTCGAGCTTCTATGCCGACGACGCGGTGGTGCGGGTGATCGACCGCAACAACCCGCCGAGCAAGCCGCGCGAAGTCCGCGGGCGCGCGGCGATCGCCACCTTCTGGGACGACATTTGCAGCCGGGCGATGACCCACAAGGTCGACACCACGATCGCCGACGGCGACAGCCTCGCCTTCACCCAGGCCTGCGCCTATCCGGACGGCACGAAAGTGTTCGCCGCGGCAATGCTGGAGCTGAAGAACGGACGCATCGCACGGCAGACCGTCGTGCAGGCCTGGGACGAGTAAATCAACCGCGGGCTCAACCGCAATCTCGGAGGACGACCAACATGTTCAGCGCCAGATGGCAGATCGACGCCAAGTTCGGGCACAAGCAGACCGTGCTCGAACTGTTGAAAAAGTGGGAACGCGAGATCGGCTCCCAGGTCGGTATCGCCGACCTCAAATTCCAGATCATGACGGGATCGATCGGCGCCCGGGAGGCAACGGTCGAGTCGCACCACCAGGTCGAAAGCCTGGCCCAGCTGGAATCGTTCTTCGCCAAGATCGGCAAGATCGACGCGCACGCCAAATGGGGCAAGGAGATAGAGCCCTATGTCGTGTCGGGCACCAGCCTGTGGAACATCTATCGCATCGTGGAGTAGAGGTCTTCGCCCCGTTTACGGGGAGAAGATGCCGGCAGGCAGATGAGGGGCGGAGCCAACTTTGCAAGGTTTGCGCTGCCCCTCATCCGGCGTGGGTGTTGATCCAGGTGCAGCCATATTGCAGGCGGGCCGCCGTCGCCATGGCGCGCGAGACATCCTTGGTCCACACCGATGACGCCAGGCCGTAATCGCTGTCATTGGCCCAATTCACCGCCTCGTCGACTTCGGTGAAACGAGTGATCGAGACGACCGGCCCGAACACTTCGCGGCGCACGATCTCGTCCTCCTGCAGCGCACCGGCGACGACGGTCGGCTGGTAGTAAAAGCCTGACCCCTCGCCCGGCTTGCCGCCGGTGGTGATCTCGATGTGCTTCAACTCGGAAGCTCGTTCGACGAAGCTCGAGACACGGTCGCGCTGGCGGCGCGAGATCAGCGGGCCGATCTCGTTTTCGGTGTCGTCGGGCTGGTTGTACTTGATGGTCGAGACGGCCGAAGAGAGATCGGCGACGAGCTTGTCGTAGATCTTCTTGCCGGCATAGATGCGGCAGGCGGCGGTGCAGTCCTGGCCGGCATTGTAGTAGCCGAAGGCGCGCAACCCGTTGACGACGGCACCGAGATCGGCGTCGTCGAAGACGATGACCGGCGCCTTGCCGCCGAGTTCGAGATGCGTGCGCTTGACCGACTTGGCAGCGGCCTGCAGCACCTTCTTGCCAGTGGCGACGTCGCCGGTGATCGAGATCATGTTGACCTTGGGATGGTTGATCAGCGTGTTGCCGACGCTGTCGCCGCGGCCAAGCACGACATTGACGACGCCTTCGGGCAGGACATCGGCGAGGATTTTGGCCAGCTTCAGCGCCGTCAGCGGCGTCTGCTCCGACGGCTTGAAGACGACAGTGTTACCGCCGGCGATCGCAGGCGCCAGTTTCCAGGCCATCATCATCAGCGGATAGTTCCACGGCGCGATCGAAGCGACGATGCCGATCGGGTCGCGCCGCACCATCGAGGTGTGACCGGGCAGATATTCGCCGGCGACAACGCCCGGCATCGAGCGGACAGCGCCGGCGAAGAAGCGGTAGCAGTCGACGATCGCTGGGATCTCGTCATTGAGCACGGCATTGATCGGCTTGCCGCAATTGAGCGCTTCGAGTGCCGCGAACTCTTTCGCTTCGGCTTCGATGCGGTCGGCGATCTTCAAGAGGTAGCCGGAGCGCTGCGCCGGCGTCGTGCGCGACCACAAGACGAACGCTTGTTCGGCTGCAATGACCGCCGCCTCGATCTGCACCTGGCTGGCCTCGGGCAGGTTGAGAATGGTCGCCCCTGTCTTCGGATTGAGGATCGGCTCTTCGGCTTCTGTGCCCTTCTCGAATTTCGAGCCGATCAGCATCTGGGTGTCCATTGTGGGGTCTCCTTGATCAGGAGCGAGTAGCGAATAGCGAGTAGCTATTAGGGTTTGACCATCGATCTTCCCTATTCGCTATTCGCTACTCCCTATTCGCTGTTTTCATTTTCCACTGCCGGCGATCTGGTCACCGTCGCGGGTCAGGTAATAGGCAAACAGGATCGGCAGCAGCGTCACCAGCACGACGACCATGGCCACGACATTGGTGACCGGGCGCTGGCGCGGACGGATCAGTTCCTCCAGCATCCAGATCGGCASCGTCTGCTGCTGGCCGGCGGTGAAGGTGGTGACGATGACTTCGTCGAAGGACAAAGCGAAGGCCAGCATGCCGCCGGCGAGCAGCGCGGTGGCGATGTTGGGCAGCACGACATGGCGGAAGGTCTGGAAGCCGTCGGCGCCGAGATCCATCGAGGCCTCGATCATCGATCCGGAGGTGCGGCGGAAGCGGGCGACCGCATTGTTGTAGACGACGACGACGCAGAAGGTGGCGTGGCCGAGCACGATCGTCCAGAACGAGAACGGGATCTCGGCCAGCGAAAAAGCCGAGCGCAGCGCGATGCCGGTGATGATGCCGGGCAGCGCGATCGGCAGGATGACCAGCAGCGAGATGGTTTCGCGGCCGAAGAATTTTGTCCGTGACACCGCCGCTGAACAGAGCGTGCCGAGGATCAGCGCAATCGCCGTCGAGATGGCGGCGACGCGCACCGACAGCGACAGCGCCTCCCAGACGTCAGGCCGGTTCCAGGTGACGGCGAACCACTGCGTGGTCAGCCCTGGCGGTGGCCAAACGAAGCTCTTCTCCTCCGTGGTGAAGGCGTAGACGAAGATCAGCAGGATCGGCAGATGCAGGAACAGCAGGCCGCAAGCGGCGGCGACCTTCAGCGAAAGAGGTGCGGACTGGCCACGATCAGAGCGCATCGAAGGCCCCCATGCGCTTGGCGCCCCAGAGGTAGAAACCCATGATGACGATGGGCACGACGGTGAAGGCGGCGGCGAGCGGGATGTTGCCGGCTGTGCCTTGCTGCGAATAGACGGCCTGGCCGATGAACAGGCGCGACGTGCCGATGATCTGCGGGATGATGTAGTCGCCCAATGTCAGCGAGAAGGTGAAGATCGAGCCGGCGACGATGCCGGGCAGCGCCAGCGGAAACAGCACATTGCGGAACGTCTGCCCTGGCGAAGCACCGAGATCGGACGAGGCCTCGACCAGATTGCCGGGCACACGTTCGAGCGCTGCCTGAACCGGCAGGATCATGAAGGGCAGCCAGACATAGACGAAGACGATGAAGGTGCCGGTGAACGACACCGACAGCGAATTGCCGCCGACGACCGGCAGCGACAACCAGGCATCGAGCACCCACAGCAAATGCAGCTTGGCCAGCAGCCAGGTCAAAATGCCTTCCTTGGCGAGGATCAGTTTCCAGGCGTAGATCTTGACCAGATAGCTCGACCACAGCGGCAGCATGACGCCGAGATAGAACAGCGCCTTCCAGCGGCCACGGGCATAGCGGGCCGCGTAATAGGCGATGGGGAAGGCGACGATGGCCGAGGCCAGCGTGACCAGAGCCGCCATCGTCACCGTGCGCAGGATGATGTCGAGATTGGCCGGCTGGAGCAGGTCGCCATAGGTCTTCAGCGTGAACTGGCGGTTGATGAGGCCGGAATACTCGTCGATGGAGAAAAAGCTCTGCGCCAAAAGGGCGAACAGCGAGCCGATATAGACAATGCCGAGCCACAGGACCGGCGGCAAAAGCATGAGCAGGAGAAGCAATTGCGGCCGGCGCCAGAAC
>NZ_JBFUGJ010000508.1:0-3272 GCF_056402975.1 Mesorhizobium sp. P3_A9
CGCCTAGTTTAACCGACATGCCCGATATCTTCCATTGCCGGTCGACAGGGGCGAAGGCAAATTCGAAATTGAGCTGCATGGCGGCTGACGGGAAAAAACCTGCCATGTGCAACATGCCATTGGTTTCGATCTGCGGCATCAATGTCAGCTGCGGCTCAAGCACGGCTGCACCGCTGAGGTCGACTTCCTCGTTGCGCAACTTTGCGAAGGCCTCAGCCAGACGGGCTGGATTGTTCGTTTTAAACTCAGGAGCACCGAGCTCGCGAAGCACGGAATAGTCTCCGGTCTTGTTGGCATGGTCCAGCGCGAGCAATGTCGACCGGATGAGGATCAAGACGCCGTTGTGGTCGATGTTGGCCGGCTTTGGGCTGTTAGCTGCTTTGGGCGCGGAACGGTCGTCTTTTTTCGCCTGAGAATATGCCGGAGGCGCTTGTATGCAACATAGGACCAAAGGCACTGCCGGCAGCCACGCAAATCTGCGCATTCCACACCCTCCCGGCACAGCTGACGGCCATTTCTTCACGATCTGCCGCACTGGATTTAAGTGCTAGAATTCGCCCGCCAAACCGACGCGGAAACCGTGGCTGCTGCCGCCGCCATAGGCATAGCCAGCGGTGAGCGCGAAAGGCTCGTTGAAATCGAAGCGATGAGCGAACGAGCCACCGAAAGCCGTTTCGCCTTTGAAATAGCCGACATTCCCAGCCCAGCTCGTGCGGCCGGGGGCAGACGGCATTGGCGCTGTGGTCATGGCGATCGCCGCTGCGATGCCCTGGCGAGCCTCGGTCCGATTCTCGGAAATCTGGTTGCCCAGATCAGCGAAACCACTTTCCAGGGCACCGACCCGTCCGTCGAGCAAGGCAATATCGCTTGTATTTGTCGTCACACGGGTATCGAGGGATGCCAGCATCGTGTCGTGGCCGTCGAGCCGAATGTCCTGTTGGGCATTCGTGGTTTCCGTCTGCGTGATCCGCGTCTCGTGATCGGTGAGGGTCGCATCCTGCTCGGTGTTCTTTGTCTCGACGCTGTCGAGCCGGCCGTCCTGCTCGGTGTTCTTGGCTTCGACGGCGTCGAGCCTTCCGTCCTGCTCGACGTTCTTTGCCGAAGCATCGCCAACAACACCGTCGACATAGTCCTTGTTAACTGCATCAGTTCCCGCTGTCGGGGTGCCAACATTTTGAACAACATTGCCACCCATGTCGACCGCCCCACCGAACGTGGCGGCTCCCGTTGCAGCGTCGAAGTTAATCTGGCTGCCGCTCGGGCCTATAGTGATTCCTGGCGCGGCGAAAAAAGAGTCGTCCGAGTCACTACAATCGTCGTTGATCGTTGTACCGATCACGCCGGCAAAGCTACAGATCGTGTTTTCGGGATCACCAGCGTCGCCGCCGAAAACGACCTGTGCCGAAGCGGGCGCCGTCCAGAAAATTGTCGCCAAAAAAAACAAGCCCATAAAGGGCAGCAAACCGAACGAACGTACATATTCGCTATGTCTTTGAGTATCCATCATAAGCCCACCCCCGCTATCAAGCTTTATCCCCCGCTAAAGCCTGTTCGGGCCGAAGAAAGCTGTCAACTACAATGTCAGTAAATTCGGTGGGTCCGCATGAAATTGCACTTTAAGCTAAGCTTATAGGTGCGATTGTTGCAGGAAGGCCACAAAGATGCGTACCGTCAAATGACGACTGTACACGACGCAGATCATTCCCATTTTGGGGCCAATCGAGGAGACCTGAACGTTGAATCAAAAAGCCCGCCGTTTGATGTCGGCGGGCTTTTCCATCGGGCAACTAGTCCGCCCAGTCACTCCCAACCTTGCCCGCTGCGTTGCCCGAGGCGCGGGCTTTCTGATATTGTCGGGGCAACGGCGGGGGCGCTCCATGCGGCTATTTCTTTTCGCAATGATCGTCTGGTTTTCATGGCTAGCGGCTTCTGGCTCGCCGCCGAGTCGATAAGCGCAGGCGCCGGAAGGTTGACAGAAAAAGCCGCCGCAAGGCAGTTTGCCGGCTTGAGGGTAAACGCGGGGAAGTATCCTATGAAGAAGACCTATGAGAAGCCGGTGATCGTGAAGCGCGAGACGCTTTCGGCTGTGACAGCTGCCTGCACGCCGTCGACATGCGTTACCGATTGATCGAGGAATAACGTCACGAAAAGCCCGCTGGCTCCGGCCGGCGGGCTTTTTTGTTTCTGGCGTGGTAATATCGCCGGGTTCCATACGAAACACGGGGCCTAGGGTGCGTTTTCTCTTGATTGCCGTCGCCGTCCTGTTTCTCATGGCGGTCGGTTTCTGGCTGACGGCGGATATTATCATCAACAGCCCTACCAGCGTCACGATTCCAAAGAGCTAGTTTGCCGGTCGTTTCGAGAACGGCAGTATTGTAGCTCCCGGAGACTCCGGCTCCAAGGGCTCATGTCCCGGCTCCTCGTGGTAAAAGACCTGGCGCAAGTCGCGCTGATCAACCTTCTGACCGCAGTTTGGGCAGTTGTAGAAATGGCCTTCCTCCCGGATGAGGTCGCCGCCATGCAATTTGCCGGGGATCGGCGGGCCGAGATCGGATAGCTTCGTCATGTCTGCATGTCCCTGCTAACGTCATCGAGCATCTTGAGCGCAGCACTCCTGCCAGATCGTAACAAGAGGCCCTGGTCAATTGCTGCAGCCTTGAAGGCCGCAAAAGCGATGGCTGGTTTGCAGGTGCCTTCCTTGGCTGCAGATATCAGCCGGCACGCGTCCTTGTAGGGCGCTGCCTCCTTGTTTCGCCATTGACCTTTAAGCGCAACCTCCGCTTCGCAGATCGACGAAACCCTCATGGCTGTGCCGTCCACCAGCTTGATGGAAAGCGGTAGAAAGTTGCCCATGGCACGACCTCCCCAATCGTTGAGAGCGCCAGAACGCACCACGGAAAGTTTGGTTTCCAAATTCGGGAACTATTTTAGCTTAAGCTTATTGAATCGCGGTTTGTGCGGGTCAGTGTATGCGTTTGAAGTTCATCAAGCCGATGGAGCCAGAGCTTTTCGACACCCCTCCAGAGGGTGACGACTGGAGCCACGAGATAAAATTCGACGGCTACCGCACGCAGGTCATCAAAGACGAAGACGGCATTCGGATGCTGACGAAGAACGGCTTCGACTGGACGGCGCGATACCGATATCTTGTCGAGGAAGCCGCCACGATCAAGGCCGAAACCTTCATCTTCGAAGGCGAAACCATCATGATCAATGAAGCCGGCCTCTCCGACTTCCACGCGCTGCAAGGCATCATTGGGCGCCGCCAGCCG
>NZ_JBFUGJ010000509.1:0-3269 GCF_056402975.1 Mesorhizobium sp. P3_A9
ATGTCACCGCGACGGTCACGCGCCCTGACGGCCCAGCCCACCGGTGCTTCACCCCGAGACAGGGCGTCTTTCCACAAATCCTCCGCCGAGCGCCTGCATTCGTCGCGCACCGCGTCCAGATCGGGAAAGACCAGGCCACTCACGTCACGGATCTCCCCATTGTCATGATACTCAAGCCGATACTCATCCCCCGCATCGGCTATCCGCTGTTCGCCAGAATTCTCTTCCTCGACACCAAATTTGGCGGCATGCAAAAGCATGATCTTGGATTTTTCGATCAGCTCTTTAGGGGATAAAACCGCCGGTTGCGCGACAGTGACGAGTATATTGTCACCACCCTCGCCGCGGAATTCCACCACGTTGTTGGCAACGATGATTTCCAGAACCTCCATACCTATGCTCCCTTCACATCTGGTCGTTGTAAGGCTGTTTGGTGATCCCAACCTGCTTGGCCAACTCTGAAAACGGTGGCACGCCGGCTTCGAACTGGCTGGTGTTCGCGAGTTGCAGAAGGCGCAAAGGGAAGCAGACGGCATCACGGTTTGCCGGTGACATGTCCTCGAACAGGCGCTCGTCGCCGGTGAACGAGGCTTCCGCGGTTTTCAAGGCCCTATCGATATCATCGATCGAGAGGAGTCCCTTCCGTACCAGGGCATTGTTGACCGCTGCGACCGCCATCAGCAGCCCCTCCAGCTGTAGGTTGGCCACGTTCATGGATTTTTCTCCATCACATACGTCCGATGGTGGGCGGGACAACGGGTCTGCTAGCTGGACGCGCCATCGCGGAATCTCCTTCGGGACGTTCGACAACTTTCCACACGAGACGAGGTTCCAGAGCCGCCATGCATCCCGAAGCGGCCGACGCAACGCTTCTCCGACGCCAGGAATCGGTGGCAAAAGTTGAGGAAAACGAAGTCGGTCCCATGCGTGGAACCGTCAGGCAGATCCCAAGTTTCATATTGCCGGGAAACGTCGATTGGGCCTGCCTTTCGCATTGTCGCGCATGTCGCAGCCAGCAAGTCATCCCGTGCCGGCGAAGGGAGGACGCCGTGGGCGAGGTGGCGTTGCTTGGGCGTCCACGGCAAATGAGAGCGAGACCGACGGAAATCTCGCTGTGGCAAACGAGGTAGGAAATGGCGTCGAACACGAGAACAGCCACTATCAAGCCGTATAAAGGGCCCGCCGGTGGGTGGGGCTCAGCGAAATCCGTGGCTGGTGTTCTCCTAAAAGAACATGTTCCCTTGAAAGGGAGCCGATTGCTGTCGACGCAGAACAAGCCCGAAGGCTATATGTGCGTGAGCTGCGCCTGGGCAAAGCCGGCGCAGCCGCATCCGCTCGAATTCTGTGAGAACGGCGCCAAGGCGACAGCTTGGGAAACCACGTCGCGACGTGCGGGCCCGGCGTTCTTCGACAAGCACACGCTGAGCGAACTCGAGCGATGGTCGGATCACGATCTCGAAGAGGAGGGTCGGCTGACGCACCCCATGCGCTGGGACGCTGCCAGCGACAAATATGTGCCGGTCGAATGGCCCGCTGCATTCGAAGAGATCGGCAGGGAGTTGCGCGCTCTGGACCCGCATCAGACCGATCTTTACACATCCGGCCGGGCGTCACTCGAGGCGAGCTACATGTACCAGCTGTTTGCGCGGATGTACGGCTCCAACAACATGCCCGACAGCTCGAACATGTGCCATGAAAGCTCCTCCGTTGCGCTTCCCGAGAGCATCGGCGCATCGGTCGGCACCGCCATTTTGTCCGATTTCGAGAACACGGACTGTATATTCTACATTGGCCAGAATGTCGGGACATCCTCGCCACGCCTGCTTCATGATCTGCAAGACGCAGTCAACCGAGGCGTGAAGATTGTTACTTTCAACCTGCTGCGGGAGCGCGGGCTGGAGCGCTTCGTCAATCCGCAATCACCCGTCCAGATGCTGACCGGGAAAGAGACACCGATTTCGTCGCAATATTATCAGGTCAACAACGGCGGCGATATCGCAGCGTTGTTCGGCGTCTGCAAGGCTCTTATCGAAGCAGACGACGCCCTGAAGGCCTCCGGTCAAAACCCTGTCGCCGGACGCGATGCGACGCCAAAAGATCCGGACAACGCAGCCATGATTGCCTTTGCGGCATCGATGGCATCCGCTGCCAAGAAGCACGTTCTCGATCACGATTTCATCAAGGAACACACGACCGGCTTCGAGGAATTCGCAGCAGCTGCGCGCGCCCACCAATGGGACGAGCTTGAGCGCGTATCGGGGCTGACACGCGCCGAAATGAAGAAGGCCGCCGTCACCTATGCCAACTCAAACGCAGTCATGATGGTCTACGGCATGGGCCTGACACAACAGCTCATGGGCGTCGAGAACGTTCACATGGTCTGCAACCTCGCGCTGCTGCGCGGCAACATCGGCAAGCCCGGGGCGAATATTTGCGCCGTTCGTGGTCACTCCAACGTGCAGGGCCAGCGCACCGTCGGGATTACGGAGAAGCCAGGCCTGGCGCCCCTCGACAAACTTTCCGAGCTCTATGGCTTTGAGCCGCCGCAATGGACCGGTCGCTCGACGGTGGAAACGTGCGAAGCGATTATGACGGGTCAGTCCCGTGCGTTTATCAGCCTTGGCGGCAATTTCCTCAGAGCGGTGCCAGACACCGCCGCCATGGAAGAGGGATGGCGCAAACTTCGTTTGAGCGTTCAGATAGCCACCAAACTCAACCGCAGCCATGTCCTGCATGGAGAGGTCGCATATCTGCTGCCGTGCCTTGGCCGCATCGAACTCGACCAGCAGGCGAGTGGACCGCAAGCGGTGTCCATGGAAAGCTCGATCGCTCATTTCCATGGCTCGCGGGGCAAGACCAAACCGGCGAGCTCTGAACTTCTCTCCGAACCGGCCATTATTGCCGGCATTGCCAAGGCTACGCTTGGGCAAAACAAGGTTCCATGGGACGCCTGGGTTGGCGACTACGCCGAGATCCGCAATGCCATTGAGCGGACTTACCCCGAAACTTTCAAGGATTTCAACGAACGGCTTTTCAAGCCCGGCGGATTCGCGAGACCGCTGCCGGCGCGCGAGCGCAAATGGGTGACGAAAACGGGGAAGGCGAACTTTATCACGCCGGACAAGCTTTTCCCCGACTTTTCAGCCGCCGACAGAGCAGATGTTTTGCATCTCGCCACGCTGCGCTCCAACGACCAGTTCAACACAACCATCTACGGCTACAGTGACCGCTTCCGTGGCGTTGAAGGCACGCGCCGGATTGTATTCATG
>NZ_JBFUGJ010000510.1:0-3250 GCF_056402975.1 Mesorhizobium sp. P3_A9
GTTCAAAATATAGGCACATACTCAATTTGGGCGAAAATTAGGCAAATTCCTTTGTGCGCTGCGCAAATTTCCCTCAACCAATTGTTAACCGGCTTTCCTGCATTTATCCAAACTAATATAACAACCATTTGAGAACGTTAGGATATTTTCTTTTTCTAACGTCGTCCCAGCAGTTGGCATGGGGGTTGCATTGAACTGTTTCGGTGCAATCAACCAGCTTGGGAGTCTTCGGTATGAGGGGTAGTTTCTCTACAATAACAAARATGTTTTCGGCAAGCGTGGTSGCSGCSGGSCTGYTGATGTCCGTACCAGCCAAAGCGGCTGAGGACACGATCAAGGTCGGCATTCTGCATTCGCTGTCGGGGACCATGGCGATTTCGGAGACGACGCTGAAGGACGCCATGCTGATGCTCATCGAGCAACAGAACGCCAAGGGCGGTCTGCTCGGCAAGAAACTCGAAGCCGTCGTCGTCGATCCGGCTTCCAACTGGCCGCTGTTTGCCGAAAAGGCACGCGAGTTGATTTCGAAGGACAAGGTCGCGGCCGTGTTCGGCTGCTGGACCTCGGTGTCGCGCAAATCGGTGCTGCCGGTGTTCTCCGAACTCGACAACATCCTGTTCTATCCCGTCCAGTATGAAGGCGAGGAAAGTGAGCGCAACGTGTTCTACACGGGTGCGGCTCCGAACCAGCAGGCCATTCCGGCCGTCGACTATCTGATGAGCAAGGACGGCGGCTCGGTGAAGCGTTGGGTGCTGGAAGGCACCGACTACGTCTATCCGCGCACCACCAACAAGATCCTCGAAGCCTATCTGAAGTCCAAGGGCGTCGCGGCCGAAGACATCATGACCAACTATACGCCGTTCGGCTTCTCCGATTGGCAGACGGAAGTTTCGGCGATCAAGAAGTTCGGTTCGGCCGGAAAGAAGACCGCCGTCGTCTCGACCGTCAACGGCGACGCCAACGTCCCATTCTACAAGGAACTCGGCAACCAGGGCATCAAAGCCGAGGACATCCCGGTCATGGCATTCTCGGTCGGTGAGGAAGAACTTGCCGGTCTCGACACCAAGCCGCTGGTCGGCCATCTCGCCGCCTGGAACTATTTCGAGAGCGTCAACACGCCTGAGAACAAGAAGTTTATCGCCGACTGGCACAAGTTCATCAAGAACAACAAGCGCACCACCAACGACCCGATGGAAGCCCACTATATCGGCTTCAACATGTGGGTGAAGGCGGTTGAAAAGGCCGGCACCACCGATCCGGACAAGGTCATCGAYGCCATGATCGGCGTYTCSGTGCCSAAYYTGACCGGCGGCTATTCGACGATGATGCCGAACCACCACATCACCAAGCCTGTCCTGATCGGCGAAATCCAGGCCAATGGCCAGTTCGAAACGGTTTCGAAGACACCTGGCCTGGTGATGGGCGACGAATGGTCCGACTACCTGCCGGATTCCAAGGACTTGATCTCGGATTGGCGCGCGCCGCTCAGCTGCGGCAACTTCAACGTCAAAACCGGCAAGTGCGGCGGCAAGGGCACGAACTGATCCTCCCCGGACTGGACTTCAGGTCCATGTCCATGACCGCGTGCGTCCGGACGGTTTCCTCCACTGTCCGGACGCCCAGTTCAACCATCAAGGGTCGCCAAAAACCGATGAAGATTTTCCATGCGATGGGCCTCACGCTCTTGTTCCTGCTGACGACCCTGTCGTCTTCGGGCGCTGCGGAAGCCGATCTGCGTGCCATCATCGCCAAATTCGCGACAGTGACGGACTTTTCCGAGACGGGAGCTGTCGTTCAAGAGTTGACAGCCACAGGCGACCCGGCTGTCGAACGGCCGCTTGCCGCATTGGCGGACGGCAATCTTTACATTCGCACGGCCGACTCAATGGTGTTTGTCGGCGAGGAAGGCGACGAAAGCGTCAAGCTTTTCGATCCGCTGAGCGGCGAGGCGGCAGGCGTGGCCTCCGCGGACGACATCACCAAGGTCAGCGTCAACAACACGCTTCGCCGCGCCATCCGCGATGGATTGGGCACGTTGACGCTCGGCTCCAAGGATCCGACTGTCCGCATCGCCGCCGCCGACACCATGTTCAAGACGCCCGATGCCGCGAATATCGAGCCGCTCGACGCAGCGATCGCCAGTGAAAGCGTGGCGAGCGTCAAGGCTTTGCTGGAGCAGGCGCGTGCCGCTTCCATACTGGTGTCAGACAAGCCCGATGCAGACAAGCTGGCGGCCATCGCGCTGATCGGCGCGCGCGGCGACCGCGACGCGGTTTCGCTGCTCACTTCGGTCGAGGCAAATACCTCGGAAGCCGTGAAGGAAGCGGCGACGGCCGCGATCGCCAGCATCAATTCGACGCTGGCTTTCTGGGATGCCGGCCAAAACATCTGGTACGGCATTTCGCTGGGCTCGGTGCTGCTGCTCGCCGCGATCGGGCTCGCCATCACCTTCGGCGTCATGGGCGTCATCAACATGGCGCATGGCGAGATGGTCATGCTCGGCGCCTACACCACCTTCGTCGTCCAGCAGGTGATCCGCACGTCCTTTCCCAGCCTGTTCGACTGGTCGCTGGTGATCGCGCTGCCGCTGGCCTTCCTTGTCTCAGCCCTGGTTGGCCTGATCATCGAGCGCGGCGTCATCCGCTTCCTCTACGGCCGGCCGCTGGAGACGCTGCTGGCGACCTGGGGCGTGTCGCTGATCCTGCAGCAGGCGGTGCGCTCGATCTTCGGACCGACCAACCAGGAGGTCGGCAACCCTTCGTGGATGTCGGGCTCGTTCAATGTCGGACAGCTTGCTGTCACCTGGAACCGACTCTGGATCCTGGTTTTCGCGCTCACCGTCTTCGGCCTGCTGCTCTACGTCATGAAGCGCACGCCCTGGGGCTTGCAGATGCGCGCCGTCACCGCCAACCGGCGCATGGCCGCTTCCATGGGCATCAGGACGCCGTGGGTCGATGCGCTGACCTTTGCGCTCGGATCCGGCATTGCCGGTATTGCCGGTGTCGCGCTCAGCCAGATCGACAATGTCTCGCCCAATCTCGGCCGCGGCTACATCATCGACAGCTTCATGGTCGTGGTCTTCGGCGGCGTCGGCAATCTCTGGGGCACGCTGGTCGGCGCCTTTTCGCTCGGCATCGTCAACAAGTTCCTCGAGCCCTATGCCGGCGCCGTGCTCGGCAAGATCGTCGTGCTGGTGCTGATCATCCTGTTCATCCAGAAACGCCCGCGCGGCCTGTTCGCGCTCAATGGC
>NZ_JBFUGJ010000511.1:0-3223 GCF_056402975.1 Mesorhizobium sp. P3_A9
GGTGAGCGTGGAGCAGATCGACCCCGGTTTCACGGACGAGTGTGCAGATCAGTTCGATTGTCTTCCAAGGCGGATCGTCACGCAAGGGCGCAATATAGACATCTCTCCCTTCGGACCGTAACAATGCGGTATACGGGCTCTCAAAAGGGCACAAGAGCGAAACTTTAAACTCCTCCGATGGCAGGTTCGCAGCCAGGTTCCGCACATAGTTTTCCATGCCGCCGACAATGGCGTTGCCCAAGACCTCTAGGACATGGGTGCGCTCATCGGTCTGGCCACTTGGCAGAACACGCGGAGTCCGAGCCATCACTTTCCTCCTTGCGACCGGTGGAGCCTCAGCCAATCCATTGCTGTCCCCGACATGATCGCCTTTCGGTCATCGCCTGCGACCTCGAGTTGATCGAGAATTGCCCCGACCTCGTCTAAAGCAGCGCGAATGTGCGCACCGCTGCACGGCAAGAAGCGGTCGCTTCCGAATTGCAGCGAGCGTGGGCCGATCACGTCGATTGCCTTGCGAAAAACCTCGTCGCGGTAGATGGGAGGTGGTCCGAACGACAGGTCGAAGCGAAACTGGCTTTCGGCTGGGTCGACACCATTGATCCGATCGATAACACCAACCGCGTTGGCTTCGTCACACCATGGCCAGCCAAGGTGAGCTAGGGTGACGCGAAGGCCGGGATGATCGCGAACCGCCTCGTAGAAGGACGGCCTGCAGAACCTGCCGGACCGGCCGTCAATAAAAATTCCGCTGTGGAACAAGATGGGGAGGTCGAGCCTCGCGGCGACCGCGTAGACGCGATGCGCGCACTCATCATACGGATACCATCCGGTCGGAACCATCTTCAGCGCGCGAATGCCGGGAAGTGCAGCTGCCTCCTCAAGATCGTCGGCTGCTTGCGGATTGAGCGGATTCACCACCGCGAATCCGACCAGCCGATCCGAGCGGCCCTTTACAAGCTCGGAAAGGTACCGGTTGCCGGCGCGCAGCGACTCCCGGTCATTCAGCGAGTAGGGCGGCGTCAGGAAAGGCGCCAGCAGGAAGGCGATATCCACCCCTGCATCGTCAAGCGTCTGTAGCACATCTGCCGTCGTTTCTCGGCCCGATGTATGAAGGTGTGCATCAACAATCATTGGCGCCTCCCCGCGGACAACTTACGGAGGTGATGCCCGTTCCCGCCATGACAAGAAAATCGTGGTTCGTTGATCTCCGGTGACAAAGACAAAATTCCGCGTCGCCATGGAACCCGATTTGCGAACGGAGCTTGATCCACCACAAGCCAACCCGAATGCGGATCTTTGCAATGGATCAGACTGTATCCAACCCCATGCTCGTGCCTTTCGATAACCCACTTCTGATTTGTTTCTCCCACTTGCGGTGGGACTTCGTTTTTCAACGCCCGCAGCATTTGATGACGCGCGCCGCGGCCGACTACGCCGTTGTGTTCTTCGAAGAACCCGTCTTCGAGACTGTCCAGATACCTCTTCTGCGCCGCAAGGCGGTTGCGCCAGGCCTGGAAGTTGTGACGCCGATACTGCCGCTCCATCAGTCCGGGAATGATGTCGACACAGCCATCGCCGTTCTGCTTGAGGATCTGGTGGCGGGCATCGGACACGACCAGTTGGTGACCTGGTACTACACGCCCATGGCATTGAAGTTCTCGCAAGCGCTGCAGGAGGATGTCTGCGTCTACGACTGCATGGACGAACTTTCTGCCTTTAGAAACGCACCTCCCGAACTCGAGCGACTGGAAGAAAAGCTCTTCGCCAAGGCCGACGTCGTGTTCACCGGTGGAATGAGTCTTTATGAGGCCAAGCGCAGCCGGCATCCCTCCGTCCATGCGTTTCCAAGCAGCATCGACACGGCACACTTCCATCAGGCTCGCCGGCCCCAAGCAGACCCCCCAGACCAGCTGAGCATTGCCCATCCCCGCGTGGGCTTCTTCGGAGTGATCGACGAGCGGTTCGACATCGACCTGGTGGCTCGAACCGCTGCGGCGATGCCTACGGTCCAGTTCGTCACGATCGGCCCAGTGGTCAAGATCGACCCGGCCACGCTGCCCGCCGGCTCAAACATTCATTGGTTGGGCGCCAAGCGGTATGCCGAATTGCCCAGATACATGGCCGGTTGGGACGTTGGATGGATGCCCTTCGCCCTGAACGAGGCGACGCGGTATATCAGTCCGACGAAGACGCCTGAGTTCCTCGCCGGCGGACTGCCGGTCGTCTCGACTGCAATCGTCGATGTGGTGCAAACCTACGGCCGTCGCGGCCTAGTCGAGATTGCAGATACCGGCTCGATGCCAGCCGCCCTCAGCACCGCTATGCGCAGGGGTCGCGGTGACATGGCCAAGGTCGACACATTCCTCTCGGGAACGTCTTGGGACACGACCTGGAGCGCAATGCACGATCTACTCAAGCCCGCGAAGGTTTTGCGTCATCCTGGTTTCAGGAGCTTGGTCGACCATGTTTGATTGGCTTGTCGTCGGCGCAGGCTTCGCCGGAAGCGTATTGGCAGAGCGCCTGGCCAGTCAGCGCGGAGAGACGGTGCTTGTCGTCGACCGTCGCAGTCACATCGGCGGCAACGCTTTCGATTGGTACGATGAAGCCGGCATTCTTGTGCACCGCTATGGGCCGCATATTTTTCACACCAATGCCGAAGCCATTGTCGCCTATTTGTCTCAGTTCACCGCATGGCATCCTTATGACCACCGTGTTCTGGCCAAGGTCGACGGTCAGTTGGTGCCAATTCCAATCAACCTCGACACCATCAATCGTCTCTATCGCCTCGACCTCACCTCCGAGCAAATGGAGCAGTTTCTGGCGGAACGCAGAGAGAGAGTGGAAGAGATCCGCACCGCCGAGGACGTCGTCGTGGGGGCGGTCGGACGCGAACTCTACGAGAAGTTCTTCCAAGGCTACACGCGAAAACAGTGGGGAGTGGATCCCTCGCAGCTGAGCAAATCAGTGACGGCGCGCGTGCCGACACGAACCAATCGCGATGACAGGTATTTCGCCGACGCCTTCCAGAGCATGCCGGCGGATGGCTACACACGCATGTTTCAACGGATGCTAGCCCATCCCAATATCAAGGTGATGCTGCAGACGGACTATCGTGAGGTTCGAGAGGTCATCCCCTATCGGCGTCTCGTCTATACCGGTCCAATCGATGAATTTTTCGATTTCAGGCTCGGAAAATTGCCGTACCGATCTTTGCGATTTGAGC
>NZ_JBFUGJ010000512.1:0-3175 GCF_056402975.1 Mesorhizobium sp. P3_A9
ACCATAGCCGAAGACCGTTCGCGCGTGGTGGTGACGGAGCCGCCATTGTCGGTGATCTTGACCGCGCCGGCATCGCCGGCGACGCCGCCGCTGCCGCCAATGCCGACGGAGGCCGCCAGACCGAGGCCGCCGACGAAGCTGCCATTGCCGCCACCGCCGCCGATCGACTGGACCAGGATGCCGATCGAATCGGCGCCTCCCGTTTTGACGACCGAATTGTCCGTGAAGAAGCTTGCGGCAAGCGCCTTGCCGCCGCCAGCGCCACTGCCACCCACGCCGACGTTGACACCGGCGCTGCCGCTGATCACCGCGCCACCATTGCCGCCGCCACCGCCGATGGATTGCACGATGATGCCGCCGGAACGGTCGCCGGATGTCGTCACGCTGCCATTGGAGCGGGCATCGACGATACCGCCTTCGCCAGCCGCGCCGCCGCTGCCGCCGACGCCTACCGAGACAATCCCCGAGACCGCAACGGAGAAGCCGCCATTGCCACCGCCGCCGCCCACCGACTGGACGATGATGCCGGCCGAATCCGCAGCATGCGTGGTGACGGTGGACTGTGTGCCGTTGAAGGTGACGGCATCGCCATTGCCGCCGCCGGCACCTTTCCTGCCGATGCCGACGCTGACGCCGGCGCTGCCTGCTACCGAACCACCACCATTGCCGCCGCCGCCGCCGATCGACTGTGCGATGATGCCGACGGAGCGATCCTGGAACGTTTCGACGCTGCCGCCGGTCGTCATGTTGACGGTGCCACCCTTGCCACCCGGACCGCCTTCACCGCCGACGCCAACCGAGACAAGCGCGGAGATAGCCAAGGCAAAGCCGCCATTGCCGCCACCGCCGCCCACCGATTGCGTCAGAATGCCGGTTGAATCGCCTCCGTTGGTGGTCACGTGTGACGTGCCGACATTGTAGATGACGTTGCCACCGGCACCGCCCGCGCCGCCCTTGCCGCCGATCGAGGCCGAGACAACGCCGCTGACCGTGTAGCTGCCGCCGCCATTGCCGCCGCCGCCGCCAACCGATTGCGTCAGGATGCCGATAGCCGAGTTTCCATGTGTTTCCACTGTCGGGCCGGCTGCTGCCTGCTGGACGTTGACATCGCCGCCATTGCTGGCTGCACCGCCGGAACCGCCAACGCCAACCGCGACCACAGGGCCACCGGCGATGGCGAAACCGCCATTGCCGCCGCCGCCGCCGATCGACTGGATGACGATGCCGATCGCACCGTCACCGCTGCCGTCGGCGCCGGTCTTGATGGAGCCGCCCAGATTGCCGAAGACGCTGCCGCCCTTGCCGCCACCACCGCCGGAGCCGCCAAGAGCGATCGATCCGATCGCGCCGCCGCCGTCGCCACCACCGCCGCCAACCGACTCCACAAGCATGCCGATCGCGCCGACGCCGTTGGTCGTGATCGAACCCGTGTTGGTGCCGGTGGCGGTGCTGCCATTGTTTCCGTCAGCGCCCGAACCGCCGCCGCCAAAGAGGCCGAAGGCTCCACCACCATCGCCACCACCGCCGCCGACAGACTGGACAACCATGCCGCTGGCGAAGTCACCCATCGTGGTGATATTTCCGGAATTGGTACCGTCCGCCGTGCCGCCAACGGTCGGCACGCCGCCATTGCCGCCGCCGCCATCGATCAGACCGCCGCCGTCAGCCCCATCACCGCCGACGCCGCCAGCGGACCGTACGAGCATTCCCTTCGAGAAGGTGCCCTGCGTGTTGATTGTGCCGGCGTTGTTCGCCGAAGCAGGCCCGCCATAACCGCCGGCGCCGCCATTGCCGCCATTGCCACTTCCGATGGCGCCGGAGAAGCCGCCATCGCCACCGTTGCCGCCATCCGAAATGGAGCTTATGCCGTTCGAGAGATTTCCGGTCGTTGTTATGGTGCTGCTTGCAGTCGTGGTGACCGTCGCCGTGCCGCCATTGCCGCCGCGGCCGCCATTGCCGCCATCCGACAGGCCCAATGCGGCGGCAAAGCCGGCGTCGCCGCCGTTACCGCCGCTGGCATTGGCACTGATGCCGTCCGCGGAACCGCCGGAGGTCTGCAGCACGGCGGTATTGGTGATGTCGACGGTGCCGCCCGGGCCACCGTCCCCGCCGCTGCCGCCCTTCAATTCGACAAAGGGAGGGATCGCGGTGAAGTGCACCACCGTACCGCCGTCACCGCCTTTGCCGCCCCGTGCGGTGCCGACAAAAGCGCTCGTTCCGACGGTCGAGATGGGATCGTTGTTGGTGAAAGTTGAATTGCCGCCGGGGTCGCCCGTATGGCCGTCCGAACTGCCGAAAGCGTCAGCACCATCGTCGCCAGGTGCGCCGTCATGGTTGATCACGACCTGTGCGTGGCCAGGGGTCACGTTCAGGACGGCAAAACCGGTCAGTGCCGTGGCGCCAAGCAAAAGCGTCAGCCGGGCAGCCAAAACCGCCGAGCGACGGTTTCCAGCCTTGGTAGATGTTGCAATCAGGGGAAGTCGACATCTCCCCATAGTCGACGTGGTGGCACAGTGTTCGGCCGCTCCGCCGGTGAAATCAAGGCAACCCAAAGTACGCTTTGAAAACAAAGCCATGCACTTACCCCCTTTTGGGCAGCGCTCTCAATCCCTCCTTGAGTTAGACGCCCCCACCCCGTTACCCCACGCAATAAAATGCCGGCACTTCGCAATAAGGCTCAATGCAGGAGGCCAGCATATCCGCAGTCCCACTTGCGCAGTGCTGGCTCAATTAGACTACACTAACTTGTGCCAGTTGAAATCGAAAACTTACGTAAGGGACACTGACCAAAGCCGTCAGTCATTCATAGTCGTCATATGACGGCAATTTGCGCCGCGGGCCGGATGGCCAGGACGGGGCGGGCATGATTGATTTGAAGGCGACCGATATGCGGCCATGGCATCGCCGGACGAACACCCTATATATCGGCAATGAGCAGGATTTTTCGCAGGAATAGGCCAATATCGGAGCGTCGGTCGCCGATGGGTCTTGCATTGGCGGTGATGGCCGCGGCTTTCGTGGCCTGCTTTGCGCTGCCGGCTTCCGCGCAGGTGCTCAATCCCTCTGCCAGAAGTAACGCTTTGATCCAGCAGAACGATCTGCAGACCTTGCAGAACCGGGTGCAGCGGCAGCAATTTCAGCAGCAGCAACAGCAGTACCGCGCCCAGGACCGGGT
>NZ_JBFUGJ010000513.1:0-3146 GCF_056402975.1 Mesorhizobium sp. P3_A9
CCGGTGGTCCGCATGGCGCCCGCAGCAAGACGGTCTGGAACGACGAGTTCCTGACGACCGAGATCGGCCAGATCGGTACGCACATGGACGCGCTCGGCCATCTCGGCCGGCAGGTCGGCGATGCGGCCGATCACGGCAACATCCTTTTMTACAACGGCAACCCGCTCTCCGAGATCTGGTCGCCCTATGGACTGCGCCGGCTCGGCATCGAGAATGCCCCGATCTTCGTCACTCGCGGGATCCTGTTGGATGTGCAGGCGCTCAAGGAGCGGGTACTCGATCCCGGTGAGGAAATCACCGTCGCCGATCTCAAAGCCTGCCTCGAACGGCAAGGCCTCAGCGAGGCGGCGTTCACTCCCGGCGATGCTGTGCTGGTGCGCACGGGGCATGGCAGCCGCTTCCGCACGGAGGCCGCGACTTTCTACGATGGCGCGCCCGGTCTCGGGCTGGCGGCCGCCGAATGGCTGGCGCCGTTCCAGCCATCGGTAGTCGGAGCCGATAATTTTGCCGTCGACGTGGTCCCGCCGGTCGATCCGGAGGTGTTCCACCCCTGCCATCAGCACTTGATCATGCAGCATGGCATCCATCTGCACGAAGGCCTTGCGCTCGATGCCATCGCGGCGACCGGGGTCAGCGAATTCGCCTATGTGTTCGCGCCGGTGCCGATCGTGGGGGCGACCGGATCGCCCGGCACGCCCTTTGCAATCATCTGATCGGCCCTCTCACGTCCTGGACGCTGTAATGCAGACGCACAAACCTTCGCAGCCGGCCGACGCCTCCGGACGCGCTCCCGAAATCCTTGTTCTGTCGGAGCTTGAGCCCGCCGCCGCCATGGCTGAACTCAACGCCCGGTTCACTTGCTACAACGCCTTCGAAAGTCCGGGACTTGAGGCGCTGATTGCCGCACATGGCCAAACCATTCGTGGTCTTGTGACCACCGGCGGTCGCGGAGCCGACGCACACCTCATCGATCGCTTGCCCGCCCTTGAACTGATCACCGTATACGGTGTCGGTGTCGACGCCATAGACTTCGCAGCCGTGCGCCGACGCGGCATCAGCGTGACAAATACGCCCGATGTCCTCACCGACGACGTCGCCGATCTCGCCATCGGCCTGTTCCTCGCGGCAACGCGGCTGATCGCGGCGGGGGATCGTGCGGTGCGCGCGGGACAGTGGTCGGCGCCGTTGCAGTCGCGGCTTCCGCATAGCACAAGGGGGCGCAAGGTCGGTATTGTCGGCATGGGGCGGATCGGAAAAGCCATCGCCAACCGCCTCGCCGTGTTCGATGCCGAGATCGCCTATTGCAAGTCCAAGCCGGCGAGCGACATTGCGTACCGATATTTTCCCGATCCCGTCTCCCTTGCAGCGTATTGCGACGTGCTGTTCATTGCGGTGCCGGGCGGTGAAGGCACGTTTCGCTTGATAGACCGCACGGTGCTCGATGCTCTTGGTCCCGAAGGCTTGCTGGTGAATGTGTCGCGCGGCAGCGTCGTGGATGAGACTGGCCTGGTTGCAGCGCTCGAATCGAACAGTCTGGGCGCCGCGGCACTCGACGTGTTTGCCGACGAGCCCAACGTACCGGCGGAGTTGCTGAGGTTGGAAAACGTCGTGCTCACCCCTCATATCGGCAGCTTCACCCAACAGACGCGACTGGCCATGGGACGACTGGTGATCGAGAATGCGGACGCATACTTCGCAGGACGTGCGCTTCTTACCCAGGTCGAGTGAGGCCAGCTGGCGAGTTTTATGGTGCCGATATCTATGCCTCGGGGATACGGTTCTGGACGCGCCGGGATCCAGACCTATGAACCGTTCACGGTGACAGCCACCCTGTTCAATTTTCCAAGCTGCCGCCTCAGCATATCGAGTTTGCAGAGTCGGACCGGACAGGGGGCTTGCCACATCGCACAAGTCGTCGATATGAAGGTCAGAAAGCTCGCCGAAGGTCCTGAACCCCGCGATACGTGACCCGCTTTGCATCTCGCCGCGATCGAGTTGGCGCTCAGCATCGATGGCTCAACTCCGCGCACCATCGCGTCGCGAGAACGTCTCGCTTACGTATTGTTCTTTGCAAGAAACTTCGGCCTTGCGCGATTTGATGTTAGAAAAATGAAGCACTATCAAGAACATAGATTGTCTATTGCACCCATGATGGACTGGACGGACCGGCATTGCCGGTTCTTCCATCGTCAGCTGACGAGCCGTGCGCTGCTTTATACCGAAATGGTGGTGGCTGACGCGGTCATCCACGGCGCGCGCGAGAGGCTGCTCGGTTTCGATGTGGTGGAACATCCGGTCGCGCTGCAGCTTGGCGGCTCGGATCCGGCAAAGCTTGCCGAGGCGGCGCGCATCGGCGAAGCCTTCGGCTATGACGAGATCAATCTCAATGTCGGCTGCCCGTCMGACCGCGTCCAGTCGGGCACGTTCGGCGCCTGCCTGATGAAAGTGCCCGATCTCGTTGCCGGTTGCGTCGCGGCGATGAAGGCGGCGGTGACCATTCCCGTCACCGTCAAATGCCGCATCGGCGTCGACGAGCAGGATCCGGAGCCGGCGCTCGATGCGCTGGCTGATGGAGTTTTCGAGGCTGGCGCCGACGCCTTGTGGGTGCATGCGCGCAAGGCATGGCTGGAAGGTCTGAGCCCCAAGGAAAACCGCGACATCCCGCCGCTCGACTACAACAGGGTTTATCGGTTGAAGGCCAGAAAGCCGAACGAATTCATAGGCATCAATGGCGGTATTAAGTCGCTTGAGGAGGCGCGGGCGCATCTCGATCATGTCGACGGCGCCATGCTTGGCCGTGCCGCCTACCACACGCCTGGCATTCTGGCCGGTGTTGACGCCGCCTTCTACGGCGCGAAGCCCGAGACGTTCGATTTCGCCGCGCTGATCGATGCGATGGCGGATTATGTGGCGCGCCACATCGAACAGGGCGGGCGGCTCGGCCATGTCACCCGCCATATGGTCGGGCTGTTCCATGGGCTGCCCGGCGCACGCCGCTATCGCCAGATCCTGTCGACCGACGCAAACCGGCCCGGCGCCGGGCCTGACGTACTGAAGACGGCTTTCGCGGCTGTCGAATTCGGCGGAAGGGCGGCCGAAGCGGCCTGATCTAGAGCAATTCCAGGAAAAGTGTGTAACGGTTTTCC
>NZ_JBFUGJ010000514.1:0-3134 GCF_056402975.1 Mesorhizobium sp. P3_A9
GAGAGGTTTGGAACGCCTTCGATCACSAGATTGGCGCCGATCCACTCCGGCTTGATCTCGGCCAGGCCCATCCGCTCGGCGACAATGGCCAGTTCATCCGCGGCGACGATCGACAGCTGCCGCTCGTTGCGCATTTCGGTGCCGCGCGGATACCAGGGTTCGYGCCCGCCCGAGCGTCGCGTCGGTCCGGCATGGAAATCGCCCGATATGCCGTCGAAGCCGAGCCGCAATTCTTCCACCGGACGCGTCTGGAAATGATCCGCCGGCGCGACATAGAGCGCTGCCGCGCGGGCGGAAAGCTTCTTGGCCGGGATGATGTCGACCGGCTTGGCGGCCTCGGGAAAGAGATCCAGCATGGCGTTCCGTCCTTGAATCATGCCCTCCGTTTTTGCTCTTCGACCGGCAAGGCCGCAAGAGCGGTTTGGGCCAAAAGGCGCAACTCTTCGACCGATGCGCCGTCGCGCGCCTGGATCGACATGCCGTTCATGACGCCGGCCAGGTATTTGGCGAAGCCTTCGACGGAGAGGCCTTCCGGCAGATCGCCCGACGCCCTCCCCTTGGCCAACCGCTCGGCGATCGCCGCCTCGCTTGCCTTGCGATAGGCCTTGAGTTCATCGGCAATGGCTTGCGCCTGCGGCGAGGCTGCCAGCGCACCGCTGACGAAAAGGCATCCACCCGGCTTGCCGGGCCTGGAATAGGCCTCCGCCGCCCCCAGCAGCAGCCGCCGGATCGCCTCCCGCGTCGACACCTGTGCGCTCAGTGCGTCCAGCGCAAAGCCGATCTCCGTCTCGTGGTAGCGTGTCAGCGCCTTGCGAAACAAAGTCTCCTTGTCGGTGAAGGCGTTGTAGATCTGCGGCGGCGTCAACCCCATCGCCTCGCGCAGCATGGCCAGCGACGTCGCCTCATAGCCATGCTCCCAGAACAGATGCATCGCCGCATCCAGTGCCCGGCCGGGGTCGAACGCGCGGGGACGACCACCCCTGGGTTTTTCCAAATTATCCATAATGATCGATACGAAACCTGTTGACTTGCTCTCTTCACATAACGTAACAATTGATACGAAACATGGCAAGCCGGAAGACAATCCTTCCTGCAAGGCCGTGCAGCCCGAGGACAAGGAGAGCCCAAATGCCAATCACCGTGACCGCGCCGGAAGGCGTACTGACAGAGGCCGGAGAACGCGAGATCCTGCCACGCCTCAGCGCCGCCCTGATCGAGGCCTCCGGCGCTACCGGCAATTCTTTCTTTACCGCAATTGTCGGCGGCACCGTCCACGTCCTGCCGCCGCGCCACATCTATGCCGGCGGCGCCAATCGGCCCGTGGTCATGGTCGAGTTGAAATTGCCGAACATCGGCCTTGGCTCGGTGGAAGCCCGCAAGACCTTCATCGGCGCCGCTTACGGGATTGTCGCCGAACTCTGCGTGCCCGGGCACAGGCCAGAAAACACCTGGATCAACATCGTCAACGCGCCCGACGGTGGCTGGGGCATCGGTGACAGGCAATATACCGGAGATGCGCTCGTCGCTGCCGCCACCGCGCACTGACCAGACAGGGAAAGACAGGATGCGCCTCTCCCCTTCGCTGTTCTTCACCACCAATTGCGAGCCGGCATTGGCCTTTTACGAACAGTGCGGCCTTGGCTTGAAAACAATCCTGCTGCGCTGGGGCGACAACGGCATGCCGGTGCGAACCGAAGCCATGCGTGGAAAGATCCTGCATGCACGCTTCGAAGGTCCGGGCGTTCTGTTCCATGCCTCCGACAATGACGATGCGGAGCCGATGAAGGGCTCCGCCCTTTGCCTAGAGTTCGACGAGCTGACCGTCATGCAGGAGCTTTTCGGCCGCATGAGCGCACGCGGCCGCATCACCGTGCCTCTGGCACGGCAAGTTTGGGGAACCAGCTTCGGCATGCTGGTCGATGCGTTCGGCGTGCAGTGGATGTTCAGTTGCTCGAGTGATTGAGCAGGRATCACGATCTTCTTACCGGAACAGCAGTCGGTTCCGGATACCGCCGCATTGCTGCCGCGCTGCACCCGCTTCATGGTGAACAGGACAAGTCGGCGGAGGTTCTCATGCGACCGGTGACGGCAATCACGCTGCTTTGGTTGATCTGGGCGGTGAGCTGGGCCGCCGCCGCTTTGTGGGCCGACCCTGTGCAGAAGCGCGCCGGTTTCAAAGCGGAGGTTCGCTATCGGGCCCTGTGGCTGGTCGGCGCGGGGCTGCTGTTCATTCCCGCGCACGGCTATGAGGGTCGGCTCAGGTTTTGGATGCCTGATCTTGCCGAAGCCTGGATTTGCGTTGCCCTGATAGCCGTCGGCATCGCCTTCGCCTGGTGGGCGCGCCTGCATCTCGGCAGGCTCTGGTCGGGCACGGTCACCGCCAAGGCCGATCACCATGTCGTCGACACCGGCCCTTACGGCCTTGTCCGCCACCCGATCTACACCGGACTGCTGCTCGCCATCCTCGCCACCATGGCGGCCAAGGGCACGGTCTGGGGCATTGCGGGCACCGTGCTGCTCATCATCGGCATCGTGGTCAAGGCAAGGCTCGAGGAGAGCTTCCTGCGTGGCGAACTCGGCGCTGCCTATGACGATTACGCCCGACGGGTGCCGATGCTGGTCCCCTTCACACCGGCATGACCGGCAAGATGCGGCGAACGCCAGCTCAGCTCGATTTCCCCGCGGCGCTGCTTTGCCGAAAATGGTCGACAGCACCGTCGATCTGAACCCAATCATGTTTCGACTGCTCGAAAATCGACCTGATGGGAGGCGGGCATTTCGGGTCCGCCAGCGCACCGACGGCGACGCCGATCATCGAGGGCAGCCTGTCGGCCTTCCAATAGACCGTCGAGCCGCAGTCTGGACAAAAGTAGCTGTGCACCTTCCCGCCGCTTGCCGCATCGCGGGTGAACTCTTTCGAGGTTCCGGAAATGGCGACAGCGTCGGCCGGATAAAACGCGCCAACGCCGAAGGGCGCGCCGGTTCTGCGCTGRCAGTCGAGGCAATGGCAGGCGACAACCAGTCTTGACGGTCCGGGAAGCGTCAGCGTGAGAGCGCCGCAACTGCATCTGGCATCAACCATTGGAAACTCTCTTTTCTGAAACGAGATCGCATTGGTTCAAGCCCCCAAACAC
>NZ_JBFUGJ010000515.1:0-3133 GCF_056402975.1 Mesorhizobium sp. P3_A9
GCTCGACACCAACCTGACCGATGAGCTTGCCTTCAGGATCGGTTCGGCGGATCGGTTGGAAGCAATTTCCGCCGCCGACTTTTCAGCCTTCCTGCAGGCGCTCGGCATCGATAGTGCCGCTGCACGAAAGCGCATGCGGGCGGGCTACACGGCCGATGTAGCAGGGTCGTTGGCGCGGCAATTGGACGGCCTCGCCAAGCGAAACATGAAGCGCTTCGCCGATCTCATCGCGTCCAACATCGCGACGCTGACGGCGGCGTTCGGGCTGGGCACACCGGCGGCGGTCGGGCAGCGCGACGCGTTTCTCGACCGGGCCGGGGGCTGGCTGATGAGCTGAGCCGCGCCTGGTTGCGCGTCCTCAGCGGGCAGTTCCATCAAGCGCATCCGGCCACGTCACACCGGTCAAATCCTGCGACACATCCCACAGCCTTGCGGCGACAGCTCTGTCCTGCGCGTGCCTGCCGATCCTGGCCTCGCCGACCGCGCCCTTCATTTCGAACAGGCCTTGCGGGCCGTAATAGCCGCCCGGTTTGGCATCCGGCGCCGTTGCGGCGAACAGCGTCGGCAGTGCGCCCTCGGAGGCGGACTGGGACAGAACAGGCGCCAGCAGCACGCCAAGCCAGTCGAATGGCGACGACCGGCCGTCGCGGCCCATGCGCGGGCCGCTGGTCTGCAGGTCGGTGAGGGCGTAGCCGGGATGTGCGGCGTTGCTGAGCAATCCCCAGCCATTGGCATCGCTGCGGCGCTGCAGTTCGAAGGCGAACAGGATCATGGCGAGCTTGGACTGCGCATAGGCGGCCCAGGGCCGGTAGCGCTGCCGCCATTGCAAATCGTCGAAATGGATCGCCGCCTGGATGCGGTGGGCGCCGCTACTGAGATTGACGATGCGCGTCTTCTGCCCCTTGCGCAGCATAGGCAACAGGCGTCCGGTCAGGGCGAAATGGCCGAGATAGTTGGTGCCGAACTGCAATTCGAAACCGTCGGCGGTTTCGTGGCGGGTCGGCGGGGTCATCACGCCGGCATTGTTGACCAGCAGGTCGATCGCCTCCCATTCGCCGGCAAGCTGGCTAGCGAAGGCTTCGATCGAGGCGAGGTCGGCGAGGTCGAGATGGGCGTAGCGCACGGTGGCGCCGGGAATGGCGGCCCGGACGAGGCTCAGCGCATCCTTGCCCTTGGCTTCGTTGCGTCCGGTCATCAGCACGTCCGCGCCGGCCTTTGCCAGCGCCAGCGCGGTCTCGTAGCCGAGGCCGCCCGTGGCGCCAGTGATGACCACCTTGCGTCCCTGCTGGGGCGCGATGTCGTGCGTGGTCCAGGTGCTCATGACTGGCTTTCCTGCGACAGGAACGACAGGTCGACGCCCGCGATATCGATGGAGGTGCTGACCGGCGCCCACTCCTTCGCCGCCTGCTGGCGCGCCGCTTCCGCCTGGCCAAACACATGCAAGGCGTCGCTGCCGAGGATCAGGTGGACGGGCAGCGTGTCATGCGTGGTGAGATCGACGACGACGCCGGCCACCTTTTTAGGGTCACCGATGGCATTGCCGGCATAGGCCTTGAGCATCCCGAGAATGGCGCCGACGCTCGGCTCATAATCGGGCAGCAGCGCGGGAGCGTTGGCCATGGCGGTGGTGCCCCAGTCGGTGCGCATGCCGCCCGGCTCGATCGCGATGATCTTGACGCCGAAAGGCGCGAGTTCCAGCGCCAGCACTTCGGTGAAGCCGCCCACCGCCCATTTGGCCGCCTGGTAGGCGCTCAGCCCCGCCGTGCCGACGCGGCCGCCGACCGAGGAGATGTTGATGATGTGGCCCGAACGCTGCGAACGCATGGCCGGGATCGCGGCGCGGGTGAGGTTGACGACGCCGTAGAGATTGGTGTCGATCTGGGCCCGGAAATCGGCCTCTTCGGTCTGCTCGAAGGGGCTGATATGGCCGAAGCCGGCATTGTTGACGAGAACGTCCAGGCGGCCGAACGTTTCCACCGCAAAGTCCACCGCGGCCCGCGCGGCGCTGGCGTCGGTGACGTCGAGCGCAAAGCTGTGCAGTTGCCCGGGGTGGCGGCTTTCGAGATCGGCGAGGCGGCCGATATCGCGGGCCGTCGCCACGACGCTGTCGCCGGCGGCAAGGGCCGCCTCGGTAATATCGCGCCCGAGTCCGCGGGCGCTGCCGGTAATCAGCCAGATTTTTGGCATTGTCTTGTCCTTTCAGAGGGTTGTAAATAAAAGAGTGAGTAGGCACTCATTTTTGAAGTTGGATTGATGGTTGGTTTTCGGTGATCCGCGCTGGCTGAGGTGGCGGTTGTTACTTCGAGATGCCGTTCCAGAAGAACGCGAAGCCGGACTGCTTGTAATGTTCGCGTCGCCCCGGATCGCGGGCGATGAATTCGAGCGTCGTCTCGGCGAGCGCTTCGAATATGCCTCCGGCAAAGCTCATCGAGCAGTCCTTCAGCCCGCCGTCGACAAGGCTTTCCTCGATCATCTCATTGATGTCGCCGAAGGCCGCGTTGCCCTGCTGCCTGCTCTGCTCCGTGATCCGCTCGGAAACACCGAGCTGGCGCATGGCCTTGCGCTTCATTTGATATTCCGCTCCCCAGTCGATGAAGTTGTTCCAGACGTGGCGGCTGCGCTCGCGCAGGCTGGCTTGCGACGGGTACGACGTCAGCAAGGCCTTGCCGAGGTCGGCCTTGATCTCGAGGTAGAGCTGGTTGAGCAGCTCATCCTTGTTGGCGAAGTAGTTGAAGAGCGTGCCTTCGGAGAGGCCGGCATCCCTGGCGATCTTTGCCGTGGCCGCGCCGGTGCCCAGCGTCGACACCAGGGTGGTGGCGGATGCCAGGATTGCGTCGCGCTTTTCTTCGCTGAGGGGGCGGGCCATGCTGGAACCGAGTTGAGTGAGTGATCACTCACTTATGAAGGCGTGCGTAAAGTGTCAAGGGCATGTCGGGAACTGCCGGTTTTCACTTTCGGCAGCCAGACGATTGCATCTCTCGCCGCACACGCTGGCGGCAGCATATGCGGCAGCAGTCCCTCAAATTTTTCACGTATCACTTTACTAATACTTTTAAAAATTCAATAGTTAGGTATCTTGGGTGCCTTGAGGGGTGGGAACTAAGAGGCTTGCTTCCAACATTCTTTGGTACGC
>NZ_JBFUGJ010000516.1:0-3123 GCF_056402975.1 Mesorhizobium sp. P3_A9
AGGCAGGTGTGTTGAACGCATCGACAAATGGCATCATCGTCAATGCGTTGGCCACTGACGTTATCGTTCTTCGTGGTCTCGATATCGACAGCGCGACGGCTGGTCCGGGTCTCAACGGAATCCGGTTTCTTGCCGGCGCCGCGCTGCATGTCGAGGATTGCGTCATTCGTGACAACACTGGCGCTGGCGCCGGGAACGGCAACGGCATCTTGTTCGCACCGTCTGGCACAGCCGAACTCTATGTCCGCGACACAATCATCACCGGCAACAATGACGGCATTCATATCCAGCCGACCGGTGCCGGCGTCGCCAAGGTCGTCATCGAGACCTCGTCGATCGAGAACAACAACCTAGCCGGGGTGAAGGCGGACGGCACCAGCAACACCGGTGGCTCGAACACGACTATTGTGAACAGCAATGTCTCGGGCAATACCAATGCCGGTATCAGCATCCTGAATCCGGGCGGCGGGCCGGCCATCAACCTCATGGTCGACGGCGTTACCGTGGCCAACAACGGTGCGGCAGGCGGCCTGCGCGTCGACGGAGCGAATGCGACAATCCGCGTCGGCAGATCGACCATCTCCGGCAACGCGACCGGAACGGCCATCGTCAATGGCGGCGTGATTTCGTCCTACGGCACCAACCAGCTCAACGGCAACACGGCAGATGGTCCCAATCCACCGACCATTCCGCAGAAATAGCTGTTGACAGCAACGGCGGGCGCGGGATGACTGCGTGAACCCACGAAAATGCTCCGCGCAGGCGACTGCGCGAGCAAGCAATTGAGGCGGTCTGGGGCTATTCGCGCCAGTGAGTTCAGCATGTCCATGAATCGGGCCCGAAGGCCATCGGCTGGATTCTCAGCCAACCCGACCGCGTCGCCGACCGGATCCCGCAATGCAGCCTTCCGCTTCAGTCTCGTGGCTTTGTCGATCGCTGGCATGTTATCCGTGGCAGCAGGTGGCAGCGCTGTGGCGCAAGGGCTGTTTGGCGCGCCCCCGGCAAACGCTCCGGCCAACGGCGCGCCCTCGGCTAGCGCTCCTGCCGACAGCGGGACGCCGCCCGCCAACGCACCGGGCGGTGCGGTGGAGCCGGCAACGCCGCCGGTTGCCTGGCCGCCCAGCGCCCCCGCCGCGCCCATCCAGCCGGGATCGCCGACGGCGGTGGTGCGGCCGTTCTACAATCAGGTTGGGCTGGAGATCGATCCGGCGCAGCGCAGCCATTTCATCGATCCGGCGAAAACCGTGCTCGATAAGAGCGACGCGCTGCGCAAATCCGGGCAGGGCGAATGCCTCGATCCCAACATGGCGCTGGACAATGCCGATTACGATAAGCTCGCAATCGACAAGAGCCTGAAGAGCATCGAGGCCGTGAACGGCGATCAAGCCAAGGTGGTCGTCGCCTTCGTCGTCGAAGGCCATCAGCACCGGCTGGAGTGGAAGCTGAAAAAGGTCGATGGCGACTGGAAGATATCGGACCTGCTGTCGGTGACCGGCGAGTGGGCGCTCAGCCAATATCAGTGCGAATGAACCGGCAATGAAGCTTCGCTTGTGGCTCGCGATCGTGCTGGTCGGGCTCGGCGCTGCCGCAGGCGTGTTCGACTGGCACATCGGCACCCTGCTGATCGCACGCCAGCCCCGGCAAGCTCTGGTGGCGCCTGGCGACTTTCCCGTCGAGCGGGTTGTGCTCGATCAGGCCGATGCGCCCGAGCTTGTCGGCTGGGTAGCCGATCGAAAGGGCAGTTGCGGCGCGATTGTGCTGCTGCATGGGCGCGGCGCTAACAGGCTGGCCTTGGTTCAAAGGGCGAAGCTTTTGTTCGGCGCCGGCTATTCCGTCATCCTGTTCGACCTGTCCGGGCACGGCGAGAGCGGCGGCGCCACTCAAGGCTTCGGCTACAGCGAAGGGCAGGACGCCGCCCGCATCATTGCCTTTGCCAGGCAACGCTTCCCCGGCCAGAAACTTGGGGCGTCCGGCTCATCGCTGGGTGCCACGGCATTCGTCTTTGCCGCACAGCAAGCGCCTGCCGATGCCTATGTGCTGGAGCAGCTCTACGCGAGTTTGCGCGAGACCACGGCATGGCGCATGCCTTTCCACTTCTGGCGCGGTTTCCAGGCCGATGTGCTTTTGGCGCAGATGCCGGTTCGTCTCGGCTTGAGCGCCGACGACGTCAGGCCGGTCGATCGCCTCGGCAAGATCGGTGCACCCCTGATGCTGCTTGCGGGCAGCGTCGATCCGTTCATCGATCGTGGCCAGGTGATGGCGCTGCAAAACGCCGCCACCGGCTCGCAACTGGTCTGGTTCGAAGGGGCAGGCCATGTCGACCTGCTGCGCTACGACCTGCCACGCTACCGCGATGCCGTCCTTCCCTTCCTGGCGACGAGGCTATGCCTGACGGGTGCCGGCAATGGTTGACATCAGTTCAGCCGCGCCCGCGATARGGCGCSACACCGGTGTCGGGCAGCCAGGCGCCTTCCGGTGGCGCGCCGGTCTGCCAGAACACATCGATCGGAATGCCGCCGCGCGGATACCAATAGCCGCCTATACGCAACCACAGCGGCTTGGTTGCTGCCACGATGCGGCGGCCGATCATGACGGTACAATCTTCATGGAAGGCGCCATGGTTGCGAAACGAGGTCATGAACAGCTTCAGCGACTTCGATTCCACCAAAGCCGCATCGGGTGCATAGTCGATGACGATATGGGCGAAATCCGGCTGGCCGGTCACCGGGCACAGCGAGGTGAACTCCGGGCAGGTGAAGCGAACGATCGCCGGCGGACCGTCGCCGCGCGAAAACGGCACGGTCTCCAGGACTGCTGCTTCGGGGCTCTGTGGCGTCTCGACATGGGCGCCGAGCTGGGTAAGGGTTTTGGTATCGACCATGGGCGGTTGTCCTTCGAATTTGCCGCGCTCATTAGCACAATTTGAAAAAGCAGGAAGACGATGACCAGCAACGACCCGCTTCTCCAGCCCTACCAGCTCAAGCATCTGACGCTGAAGAATCGGGTGATGTCGACCAGCCACGAGCCGGCCTATTCCGAGGATGGCATGCCGAAACAGCGCTACCGGCTCTACCACGCCGAAAAGGCTAGGGGCGGTATGGCGCTGACCATGACGGCCGGCTC
>NZ_JBFUGJ010000517.1:0-3103 GCF_056402975.1 Mesorhizobium sp. P3_A9
GAAATCGACCAGTTCCTCCATGTCGTTGATCGAACGCTGCAAATTGCGGATATGCGTGCCGATATCCCTGAGATAGCCCTGCAGCACGAAGAACGAGGTCAGCACGAAGGCGACGTCGCCTGCACTCGCCTGGCCCCACGACCACAGCATCAGCGCCAGGCCGATCACCGCGGCGCGCATGACCAGCAGCAGCGCCCCTTGCGTGGTGCCGTTGATGGTGCCGCGCACCCAGGTGCGCCGCGTGCGCGCACGCCATTTGGCGACCACCCTGGCAAGGCGSSCYTCCTCGCGCWCCTCGGCGCCAAASCCCTTGACCACGGCGTTGCAGCTCACCGCATCGGCGAGCGAACCGCCGAGGCGCGTGTCCCAGGTGTTGGCAAGCCTAGCCGCCGGCGCGACATAGCCAAGCGACAGCAGCGCCGTCACCATGATGAACAGCACCGAGCCGGCGGCCACGACCACCCCCATCAACGGCCAGAACCAGCCAAGCAGCAGCGTCGAACCGACAAGCATGACGACCGACGGCAAAAGCGCGATCAGGATGGTGTCGTTGAGCAGGTCGAGCGCCCACATGCCGCGCGTCACCTTGCGCACCGTCGAGCCGGCAAACGAGTTGGCGTGCCAGTCGGTGGAAAACCGCTGGACGCGATGGAAGGCATCGGCGGCGATGTCGGCCATCATCTTCAGCGTCAACTCGACGATGCCCATGAAGGCGAGGTTGCGCAGCACGAGGCCGGTCAGGGCCAGCGCCATAAGGATGAAGAACGCCGTCATCGCGGCATTCCAGGCAATGGCGTCGGCGCCGGCGCTGCTGGCAACGGCATCGACCAGCCGGCCGGAATAGAGCGGCGTCAGGACGTCGGCCAGCGTCGACAGCAGGAAACCACCCATGATCAGCGAAAGCCGCCAGGGCTGGCGCCGCCAATGGGTGAGCGTGAAACCAAGAACGCTGCGAAAGGCGCGCGCGCGCAAATCGATCTTGAAACGAGCCATGATGTCATTCGGGCGCAAACGAGCCCGATCCCAGTAAGGTCGAAAATTGAAGAAGCCGCGCAGGGGGCGAATGGCTGCCCAGAAGCGGAGTGGCATATTTGGGCGTCACGCCCGTAATCGGGCGGCGACCGGCATCGGCATAAGCCTGTGCTCAAACCGGCTTCGATGCGAAGGATGGACCTTCGCGGAGCGCAGGCAGAGACCTAAGCTTCGCGGCCTCGCATTACCATTTTAAATACTGCCATTCGGACCTCCCGCAAATGAATCGCGGAGTGGTCGTTATAGAGACGGCCTGATGCATCGCCAAGACGGGCTCACGCAAAAAGCATATCTGGTCCAACCACTGCGATTATTTTGCAACAACGGGCGCGGCTGGCTCGATTACGGCACGACGAGATAGGCCTTCTGGTCGGCAATCGCGATCGTCACGTCGGTACCGGAATTGAACTCGACGAAATCGACCTCCATTCCGTCGCTGAAGATGACGCCGCCCTTGCTCTGTCGCGAGGAGACGACCAGCGGCCGATCGCGGGTGATAACGCCATGGACCAGCGACACGCCTGTCGTGTTGCTCGGAAACGGCTCGCGCACCGAGAAGAACAGCTGCTCGCCTTCACGGTCATAGCCTTGCGGCGGCACTGTCGGCACGGATGTGTCGCCATAGGCCGCGGCCAGTCCGGCAGCACCCGCCATGACCGAACGCAGCCAGCCGGTGGAGCCCGCCCCAGTTGAAATGATGATGCCGCTCGACGACTGGCGCTCGGTCCTGCCGCCATAGGTCAGTTCGTAGCGGGCCGAGACGTGCGTGCTCGCGCCGACGAACAGGTCGTTGAAGGCAATCAGCCGCCTTCCGTCATTGGAACGCGCCTCGGCCATCACCACCGCCTGGCGCTTCGCCTTGCCGGAAATCGTCAGATCGAGCACCTTTTCGGTGTCGTCGGCGTTCCAGGGCAACAGCACACCGTCAAAAAGCGCCGGATTGGGATTGACGCCGATCAGCGGCTGATGTGGCAGGTACTTTGCCGTGTTGGAGACCAGCCCGTCCTGACCGAGCGCAATCACCACATCGGACCCGAATTCGAACTGCGGCACCAGTTCGCGGTCGAGCCGCAACTGCTTGAGACCCTGGGGCAGAGAACCCATCACCCGGTCGAGCGCGCGATGGTAGGTATCGTGCGCTGACTTGACCGGGTCGAAATTCATGCCGGCCTGCCGGAGATAGAAGCGGGCCTGGCCTTGCGTGTTGAAACGCGTCGTCAGTTCCTCGAGCTCGGTCTTGCGGGTGACGACGATCACCCGGTCGATCGGCCTATCGCCCTGCTCGCCGGCCACCTTCTACATCACTTCTCGGTCTTGGCCGGCGCGGCAAGCTGGCTCAGCGCGCTGGTCAGCATGTCAGGCGTGATCGACAGATTGCCGACAGAACCGCCCTTCTCCGCCCAGGCCTTGAAGGCCATTGCCGTCAGCACGTTGGCGGGCGCCGACGAATAAACGGTCAGTTCGAGCTGCTGCGCCTTGGCGGCCGCCTCGGCCAGCGTCAGCTTGTTGCGCGCYTCGGTGTCGACCAGRAGYTTGTTGCGYTCGGCCAGYTCGATCTCGGTSGCCAGTTCGCTCTGCTTGATCTCGCGCTCTTTCTCSACSGCATGYGCCCGRCGCGCATAGATCGCCTCGTCGGCCTGSCGCTGCARSGYCTCGCGRTACTCGGTCTGCAGCGCCTTGCGGATTTCCGGCGTCGGCTGGACCGAGGTGATATGGACCTCCTCGATTGACAGACCGGCGGTCGAGGCGATCGGATCGCTTCGCAGCAGGTCGGCAAGATTGCCGCCGAGCTTGGTCACCTCCGCCAGCGCCTGTTCGAGCGTCATGCTCGACACCATGGCCCGCGCCCGGCTCTGAATGGCCAGCACGAGGCGTTCGGCGATCTTCTCGCGGCCGTCTCCGGCAACGTCGGACTTGCTGAGCCTGGCGCTGAAGTCAAAACCTTCCGCTGCCTTGACCGGATCGACGATGCGGTAGCTGACCGAGCCCTGGATCGCCAGATCCTGGAAATTGGGGGTGGTTTCGGTGAAGATGAACGGGTTGTCGAGTGACGTCACCGGCACCATGGCGA
>NZ_JBFUGJ010000518.1:0-3090 GCF_056402975.1 Mesorhizobium sp. P3_A9
TTTCGGCACAGCGCTCTATGCCGTCGGCAGCGACCCGGATTCGGCGGCTGCCGTCGGCATCAATGTCGTGCTGGTGCGCTTTGCCGTCTATGTAATCGCCGGCGGCTGCTACGGCCTTGCCGGCGTGTTCATCAGCGCGCAGACCGGCAGTGGCGACCCGCTGGTCGGCAATCCGTTGCTGCTGTCGATGTTCGCGGCAGTGGTGGTCGGCGGCACGCGCCTTGGCGGCGGGCAGGGCGGTCTGGTGGGCAGCGTTTTCGGCGCCTATATCCTGATGATGGTGGTGAACATCCTGCTGGTGCTGAACGTATCGGCCTACTATGCGACCATCGCGGAAGGCACCATTCTGGTGCTGGCGGCCCTTGCCGGATCCTTGTCTCACGCGTCGGTGCTTGCCGTGCAGCTGCGCGCGGCCCGAGCGCGGATCGCCGCCTGGCGCGCCGGCATATTGCCCTCGCAGCTCGAACCGATCGACCGGCGGCTGAAGATCACTGGGCCTTCGCAAGGCCAGCGCGGTTCGGCAGCGCCGCGCCCGGCTTTCCGCCTGCGCAACGCCGAGACGCTGCGCTATGCGCTGCCCGCCTATGTCTGCCTGCTCATCATCGTCATCGTCACCCAAATCTGGCTCGGCCGTGCCATCCTCAACCCGGGTTATTGGAATTCCCTGCTGGTGCTGTCGTCCTTCCTCGCCGTCCTGGCGCTGGGGCAGGGGACGGTCATCCTGACCGGCGGCCTCGATCTTTCCGTACCGTGGACGATCGGCATTTCCGGCATCATCCTGGCCGGCATGGTCAATGGCTCCGACTCGGCGCTTCTCTACGCCTTGCCGGTTGTGCTGGTGATGGCCTGCGCCATCGGCTTCGCCAATGGCTTCGGCATCGCCTATCTCGGCATCTCGCCGATCGTCATGACGCTCGCCACCAACGGCATTCTGCAGGGCTTCGCGCTGATCTATTCGCAGGGAACGCCGGCCGGGTTCTCCTCGCCGATGCTGCGCTGGTTCATGACAGCCAAGCTCGGTTTCGTTACGCCGATCGTCCTGCTGATGGTCGTCTTCGTGGTCGGGGCGGTGCTGCTGCTCGGACGCACGCCGTTCGGGCGCCGGGTCTACGGCATCGGCAACGGGCTGCGCGCGGCGCGGCTGTCCGGCATCGGCGTCGAGCGCACACTGATCCTGGTCTACATGCTGTCGGCCGTTTGCGCGGCTATCGTCGGCATCATGCTGACCGGCTTTTCCGGCCAGGCGAGCCTTGGCATGGGCGACGATTATCTCTTGCCGTCGATCGCGGTGGTGGTGGTCGGCGGCGCGCTGATCACCGGCGGGCGCGGCCACTATCTCGGCATGCTCGGCGGCGTGCTGCTTTTGACGGCGCTGCAGATGCTGCTGGCCGGCACCACGCTCCCCTACGCCACAAGGGCAATTCTCTACGGGCTGGTCGTTCTGGGTGCCGTCATGGCGCTGCGCGAACGGCGGCTGCATTGAAAAGGACAGGACGATGAGCACAAAGGCACCCGCATCGGCGGACGAATTTCTGGCCGGGCTGAAAGGCCAGCGCGTGCTGGTGACGGCGGGCGCCGGCGGCATCGGCTTCGCCATCGCCGACACGCTGTCGCGGCTCGGCGCACGCATCGTCGTCTGCGATGTTTCCGACGAAGCGCTGGCCGCCGCGCCGGGCAAGATCGACCTGGTTGCGGCGGTCAAGGCGGATGTCTCGCGCGACGATGATGTCGACCGGCTGTTCGAGACGGTCAAGGAGAAGCTCGGCGGGCTCGACGCGCTGATCAACAATGCCGGCATTGCCGGACCGACCGGCGGCGTCGACGAGATCGAGCCGGACGACTGGCGGCGCTGCATCGATATCTGCCTGACCGGCCAGTTCCTGTGCGCGCGGCGCGCCGTGCCGCTGATCAAGGCGGCGGGCGGCGGCTCGATCGTGTCGATGTCATCGGCGGCCGGCCGTCACGGCTATGCGTTCCGCACGCCCTATTCTGCGGCCAAATTCGGCGTCATCGGTTTCACGCAGAGCCTCGCCAAGGAGCTCGGGCCGCATGGCATCAGGGTCAATGCCATCCTGCCCGGCATCATCGAGGGACCGCGCATCGAAGGCGTCATCTCGGCACGTGCCAAGCAGGTCGGCATCAGCCACGAGGAGATGACCGGGCGTTATCTGCAGAACATCTCGCTGCGCCGCATGACCAGTCCTTATGACGTGGCCTCGATGGTGGCGTTCCTGCTGTCCGATGCAGGCATCAACATTTCGGGCCAGTCGCTCGGCGTCGACGGCAACGTCGAAACACTCTGAGGAACAATCCATGGCCAATGTCGCGATTGTCGGAAGCGGGTTCATCGGGCGGGCCTGGGCGATCAGCTTCGCCCGCGCCGGCCATGATGTACGCATGTGGGACCAGTCGCCTGCCGCGACGGGTGGTGCGCGCGACTATATTGCCGGCGTGCTCGGCGACCTTGCCGCGAACGATCTGCTGCGCGGGCAATCCGTCGACACCGTGCTTGGCCGCATCGCCATCGTAACGGAGCTGGCGGAGGCGCTGGCCGATGCAGTCCATGTCCAGGAGAACACGCCTGAAAACCTCGAGATCAAGCGGCAGGTGTTCTCCCTGATAGATGGCCTTGCCGGCCCGCATACGGTCATTGCCAGTTCCACCTCGGCGCTGTTGCCGTCGAAATTCACCGACCATCTGCAAGGGCGGCACCGCTGCCTGGTCGTGCATCCTATCAACCCGCCCTATCTCATTCCGGCGGCCGAGGTGGTGCCGGCGCCGTGGACCTCAGCCGAGACGCTCGAAAGAACCCGCGCCTTCCTCATCGACGCCGGCCATGCGCCGCTGGTGATGAAGCGCGAGCTCGACGGCTTCATCATGAACCGCTTGCAGGGCGCCTTGCTGGAGGAGGCTTTCCGGCTTGTCGCGGATGGCTATGCCAGCGTCGAGGATGTGGACATCGGCATCCGCGACGGGCTGGCGCTGCGCTGGTCGTTCATGGGTCCGTTCGAAACCATCGACCTCAATGCGCCCGGCGGCGTGCGAGATTATGTTGAACGCTACCAGGGCATCTATTCCAACATCTTCCCG
>NZ_JBFUGJ010000519.1:0-3087 GCF_056402975.1 Mesorhizobium sp. P3_A9
GAGGCCGAGGCCGGGCTGCTGCAGGATGATGCGAGCCACCACCAGCTTCTGCTTCTGGCCGCCCGACAGAACCTGATCCCAGCTTTTGCCCTCGCGGCTTTCATTGGCCATATGCTCGATGAAGTCGCCAAGGCCAGCTTTGTGCAACGCCGCGGCGACCTGGGCATCGCCATGGTCGTGCTCCGAACCCGGCAGGCAGACCAGCTGTTTYAACGACACCTGCTGCAGCTTGACCTCCTGRGCGGCAWAAAAACTSYTCACMCCGTCCGGGAAGACGATGGTGCCGTGGCCGTATGGCCAGAGCCCGTTGATCGCCTTGATCAGCGAAGTCTTGCCGCAACCGGATTCGCCCTTGAGGAAGGTCCACTCGCCGCGCCGGAAGCGCACATTGGCGGCGCTGAGGAAGGGCGTCGCGTCYTCGCCCTGATGCGCCAGTTCGAGCYTCTGGATGGTCAGGCCGAAAACCGGGTTCTGRCAGGCATAGTGGAAGTCGGARCGGCCGGTCTGGCTGTAGAACTCCTGCGGATGCTGAACATTCTCGATCGCATTCGCCAGCTCGGTGACACGCTGGCTGTTGGCGCGCAACGTGGCGATTGCGGGCATGACATGAATGAACCACGAACACTTGCTGATCAGCGCGTTCACCTGTTCGGAACCGGTTATGTAACCTTTGAGGTCGAGGCCGTTGTGGATGAACGGCACCAGACCAGGTCCGTAGGCCACAACTTTGGCACCGACAAAATTATAGACCGATTCGAATCCCGCATAGATGGTGTTGACGATGTTGAACTTCGACCAAGTGCTGTCGATGTCGAGATAGAGCTGGCCATGCATCGTCTTCTGCACGTCTTCGCCTCGCGACGCCGCCACGTGGAAACTGCGGCGCAATAACGTGATCAGTTCGCCGCGATAGGTGCCCTCAGCCTTCTGCATCCTGATGTTGAGCCACTCCAGCATTCCGCCGAGTTTGATCGCGATCCAAGTGTTGACGGGTACGTAAATGGCAACCGCCAAGAGAGCAAGGGCGGCGCTGCCATAGCCTCCTAAAACCTCGAGTCCCTTCACCTCCACCGAGTTTTTCAGCAATTCGCCGCCAACAAAGTAGAACGAGGTGAAGACACCGAATACGCCCATGGCCAGACCGATGGCACCGCCTGCCATATCCTTGATCGATTCCTGCACACGCTGGTCGACGTTGTCGGGCGCTGCCGTGCCGGACGAGCCATGCTGGACGTGGTAGTGTGAATGATTGGAATCGAGCAGCGCCTCATTGAAGCGGCTGTTTAGCCATGCGCGCCATTTGCGATGCAATGTCGCAGATACAAACTTGCAGGCTCCTACGATTCCCATGTCCTTGAGTACGACCAGCAACACAAGCAGGCCGGCATTGGTCAACAGCGATTCAAGTGGTGCGGTATTCGCGGCGTCGTGGAAAAAAGCGATTGAGGCCGCTAGTTCACCCGCCGCCACGGTGAACCAGACATCGGCCTTGCTGGAGAGCGCGGTGAGCAGGGCAATCACCAGGGTGAGGGTCCAGGCTTCCTTCCACCGATCCGAGACCCAGTAGGCCCGCATCAAGCCCCAGAAGCTGCGCATCGAGGATACCGGCGTCAAAGGCGACGGCCCCGAGGCGTCGCTGTGTAGTCTATCCGGTACTGACTCCTGCGATCGTTTGCCGATCCGAATCACGATCCCGCCCAAACCTTTTTTGTTTTGTTACGGATGGTAACACCAATTGATCATTTTCCATTACTTTTTGTAGGGGGTCGGCGGGATTGAAGTGCCGGCCGTGTCGGCAAGGCAACAGACCAGCCTTTCCGAGCGTCGCGCGGAAGCCAGCGAAAACGCGATTTAATGCAATGATGTCATATACTTGATAGGAATTTTGTAGGACGCTTCAACCTTCCCTTAGGGAAGGTTCTCACACGATTTTGTGACTCATTTTGGCTTGCCGGGCGGGTCGAATTTTCATTGCGGGCTAACCAAAACTCCCGAAAACAGACCGTCCTTGATGTCTGCTTCCTTGCCGTCATCGTCCTTGCCGGAGGCCGAGAAGTGACCGGAAATGGTCTTTGCGGCAGGGTCGTACTTGTCGATCACCACTTCACCGCTCTTGGACCTGACATGCCCGACCGTGGCGGCGGAATCGAGGATATTGAAGTTGGCGCCATTGGCGGGAAAGCCGCCGCCGAACGGGTAGGTGCCGACATAATCGCCTGGCGTTTTCAGCACCAGCATCGAATTGAATGTCATCGTCGGCGAGCCCTGTTGGGTCCCCGACAGGTTCAGCACCGGTTTGCCTGCCATCTCCAGCGTCGTGCCCTGGGCGAATGATGCCGTCCACGGCTTGCCGTCGAAACTGGCGGTCATGACCGCGTCCCCGGCGTTTGCCGCCGATGTGAACCACGGGCCTGTCAGGGCTGTGAGGCAAAGCAGCAAGAATGAAACGCCACGAAGTCCCGTGAGCATGAACGTCCCCCATCGATCGACTAGGCTTGGGACAATAGCGCAGACCTTGGCTGTGGGCGATTCACCACATCGTCATGCGAAGCGTGCCGTTTGACAAAATACGTGCATGAGGTTGAACCTAGTCCGGGGCTGTCGGCACCAATGCATATCAGGTTCTCCAACAAGGAAGCTTCCCAATGCTTGCACGCGCAGCCGCACCCGCAATCCTGTTGCTTTTCGCTTGGCTCCCTCTGGCGCATGCTGGCGGTCAATCCATTCCGGCAAGTTCGGAAGGGCAAGTCGAGTTCAATGCTCCCTCTGGTAACATCGGCTGTATCTACACGCCGAAAGGCGGCACCAGCACCTATTCACCACAGGACGGCGGTCCGGAACTGAGCTGCTCGCGGGTTGAACCAAGCTACGTGACCGTAATCCTCGGCCCAAAAGGGCCGGCCACCCTAATCAAGAACCCCGGTGAGCAGAGCTGTTGCAGTGACGTAGACAAGCTTGACTATGGCAACAGCTGGAGCCAGGGGCCGTTCACTTGCCAGTCGTCGACCAAGGGACTGACCTGCACCGGCAGCAATGGTCACGGGTTCTTCGTCAGCAAAGCCAAGGTGATGGTGCAATAGGCTGCAC
>NZ_JBFUGJ010000520.1:0-3058 GCF_056402975.1 Mesorhizobium sp. P3_A9
GGTTCAAGACGCTCAACGATGCCGGCTATCGCGCCATCGCCTTCGACAATCGCGGTCACGGCTCGTCATCGAAGAGCTATGACGAAGCCGACTATACACCGGCGAAAATGGCCTCAGATGGCGCCGCCTTGCTTGATCATCTCGGCATCGAACGGGCCCATGTCATGGGCTATTCGATGGGCGCGCGCATCGCGGCGTTCCTGGCACTGTCCGATCCGGACAAGGTGGCGACGCTGGTCTTTGGCGGCCTCGGCATCGGCATGATCGACGGCGTCGGCGACTGGGATCCGATTGCCGCGGCCCTGCTTGCCGACGATCCGGCTGCCACCACCCATCCGCGCGGCCGCTCTTTCCGCGCCTTCGCCGACCAGACCCGCAGCGATCGCCGGGCGCTCGCCGCCTGCATCGCCAAGTCGCGGGAGTTGCTCGATGAGGACGATATTGCCCGCATCGCCCAGCCGACGCTGGTCGCGGTCGGTACGACGGATGACATTGGCGGCTCACCGGACGAGCTCGCCGCCTTGATGCCGAACGCCAGGGCTTTCCACATCGAGGGCAGGGACCATATGCTGGCGGTCGGGGACAAGACCTTCAAGCAGCGCGTGCTGGAGTTTTATGCTGAATATCCGCTTTGAGCGGTTGGCCGGGGGGCAACGATGGCACAATGGGGAAGAAGCACGGCGGCCATACTAGGCGCCGTGGCTCGCAGTCGGTTCGGCAAACGTTCGGTCATACTGGCATTGGCGGCCTTCACGGCGGGAGCGCTTGCCATCGCCATAATGGTGGCGATGCCGAGCGATACATCCCAGTCGGTTCAGAACGTCGCCATCGGGTTCTTCATGGCGGTGTTCCTGCTCGCCGCCCCGCTGGCGCATATCACCGGGTTTGTCTTCGGCATCATGGCGCTGGCGCGTTCGAACGACAATCGCGCCCTTGGCCTGCTGGGCATCATCCTCAATGGACTGTCGGTGGCGGCGGGGCTGGCCATCCTCGCGGCAATGGCGTCGACCATAGGCGCCTTTACCTGACGTTCGGCGCTCTCGCGGCTTGAACCGACTTCGCCAGCACGCACAGCAGTTCGAACATCATCGTCGCGCCGGCCAGCGCCGTCATGTCGGCAAGATCGAACGGCGGCGCCACTTCCACGACATCGGCGCCGACAATGTTCAATCCGTCGAGCAGTCGGACCATCTCCTGTGCCTCGCGGGTGGTGAAGCCGCCGAGTTCGGGCGTGCCTGTCCCCGGTGCCATCGACGGGTCGATGCAGTCAATGTCGAAGGTGACGTAGGTCGGTCCGGTTCCGGCGATGGCGCGCGCTTCTTCCATGACGCTGGCAGCACCCCGCCTGACGAACTCCTCCATGTAGATGATGCGAATGCCCTGGGCGACCGCCCAGTCATGCTCGCCGGGCTCGTAGATCGAGCCGCGAATGCCGATCTGCACCACACGTTTCGGGTCGAGCAGTCCCTCTTCGATGGCGCGGCGGAATGGCGTGCCGTGCGTATAGGGATTGTCGCCGAAATAGCGGTCATTGGTGTCGGAATGGGCATCGAAATGGATCATGCCGACCGGCCGATCCTTGGCGACGGCGCGCAGCACCGGCAGCGTCGTCAGATGGTCGCCGCCGGCAGCCAGCGGGATGGCGCCTGCTGTGACGATCGCCGCGATGCCGTCCTCGATGCGCTTCAATCCGTCCATGAGGTTGATCGGGTTGACCGAGAGATCGCCGACATCGGCGACATTGGCGATGCTGAACGGTTCGGTCCCCGAGACATGGTGGACGCGCCGCATCAGGCTCGACTGGTTGCGAATCTCGCGCGGGCCGTGCCGTGCCCCGGCGCGGTTGGTCGTGCCGCCATCCCACGGTATGCCGACCAGCGCGATATCGAGCCCCTCGGCGCTCGCCACCGCCGGCAGCCGCATGAAGGTGGAGAGTCCGGCAAAGCGGGGTACGACCGAGGCATCGATCGGCTGGAAGAAATTGCTGCTCATGATGTCCGCACCTCGGAAGAAATTGCTTTTGACGAAGCCTCGCGAAAATCACGAGGGTTTTTGCAGGGTCTCCAGCGACCGCGCCATGTTCAGCCTGGCCTGAGGCTCGAAGCGCTGGCGAAATTCCTCGGTGTGGAAGATGTGCGGGCGGGCCAGGAAGTCCTTCAGCACGGCACCCCGTCCGTCACGCCACATCGGCTCCTCCACCCAGCCATATTCGCGGCGGACCGCGCGTTCATAGGCGTCGAACGCATCCGGCGCGGCACCCAGGATCGACAGGTCCATGTCGAGGAAGAGGCTGGCGTCGCGCGTGGCCTTCGCGTCGTCGAACCGGGGCAACTGGTGCGTGGCGGTGGCGAGGATCATCGCGCTGATGCGGCCCAGGCGCCCGGTATCGGTGCGGCCCGCGAGCTTTTTCTCGGCAAGGCCAGCGCTTCTGGCCTCATTGTCCTTGGCCTTGGTGTCGTAGACGGCATCGTGGAACCAGATCGCCGCTTCGACGGCTTCGGGATCGCCGAGCAGGGTTCGATAATCGCCGGCCAGCGCCAGCATCGCCTCGATATGGGTGAGGTTGTGGTAGTGGCGGTCTTCGGCCGTGTAGAGCGCCGAAAGCTCGGCTTTCAGGGCGGTGTCGATCAAGGGTTCGTTTTCCATGGCTGCTTGAATTCCTGCGAACCAAATCCATTTGACACAGCACTAAGGAAWATTGAGTTCAATCGTGCTATGATCTGGCTTATATGTGCGGCCAGACAGCAGGCAAGCACAACAGGCCAGCTAGCAGGACGCAGGACGAAACGTCGATGAACAGCATCAGCATTTCCCGCCACAGCTCGTTGCAGCCGGTCGACCCGATCTGGCGTTCGATCCGCGACGAGGCGATGGAAGCGGTCAACCGCGATCCCTTGCTCGCCGCCTTCCTCTATTCGACGATCCTCAACCAGGAGAGCCTGGAAGAGGCAGTCATCCACCGGATCGCCGAGCGGCTTGCCCATCAGGATATAGGCTCCGATCTCATCCGCCAGACCTTCAAATCGATGCTGGCCGACGACAAGGACTGGCCGACGAC
>NZ_JBFUGJ010000521.1:0-3051 GCF_056402975.1 Mesorhizobium sp. P3_A9
CATCGACTGTTCCCACCCCGACCGAGCGGCCTCGACTGAAGCTTTCCCCGTCCGGCAGCAGTGGACCGACGACCACAAGGCGCATAACTCTCCTATGGCGCCTCACGCGCCAGACCTCGCCAACGACAACGCAAACCGGAAGATATCTAGCGACCGTCGCCGCGGCCTTGCACAAGGCCATGCGAGGGCTGGACGCGCCCGCTGAATTGCTGGCGTTAGCCGTCGCGCCGCCTGTAAGCGCTACCCAGCGGCTGGCGGTTTGCGCCGACCCTGTCGCCTGTGTCGCTTTCCTTTTCCGATGTCACGTGCAGGACGAGCGCGATGGGTGAAATTGCAGATCCGTCCCCGTCTTTGTGCGGCATACACCCCTATGTCGGCGGAACATCAATCATACCCTCTTGAGAGCCAAGCTGCGGGGATCGCCGAGCGGCCGCAAGGGCCTCGGTAGATTGCTGGTGGCTGTCGTAACGGGTCGAATGACCGTCACGGCAATCCTTGTCGCGTTCGGCCAGCCTAGCAGCAAGCGCGGCCTCCGCAGCTTTGATCCGCGCCAGCCGCAGCAGATGCGATCCTGTAGGGCTAGCACTATGCAGCGCCTCCATCGGTCCGCGCCCGTTGCCAGCTGGTTTCGCCACAGGAACAAAATCGTGGCAGCGATGTTTAGGTGGCGAAGGGCAACTTAAATTCTCGGAGAACTGATTATGAAATCAACCCTGATTCTGGGCGCGCTGGCACTTTGCTTGGCTGCGCCTTCGATTGCCTCGGCCGATGCGATCGTTCTGACCACGAACCAGCACCGACATCATCACCGTGCGCAAGCCGTCGTCATCAATGAGGACGGCGGTCGCCTCCATCATCGCCGGCATGGCAGCGAAGCGTTCTACGACAACGGCAATCGCCATCATTGGCGCAGGCATCATCGTCACGATGTCGTCGTCATCAAGCGTTCGGACGACCGCCCGATGCACCGTCATCGCCACGTCGTCATCCAAAACAACGATTACTGATCTCCGACTCCAGACCCGGCTCTCAGATTGGAGCCGGGTCGATCGGCTGAAGGATTGGGCACATGAGCCCGACTTTTCCTTACAACCCAGAAATCGCCAGGAGCGGTCCAATCTACCGCGCTGCCAGGCTCGCGCTCCTGCAGCACGAGTTGATGCTGTGCTTCCAGGACACCGACGCTGCAGCCCAGAAGGTCGAGCGAGCGGTGGAGACGCTGGCTCACATGAACGCTTCCGCGCCGCACTAGCCGAGACCCTCTTTGGCATAGACGGAACCCTGATCGTCAACGCGCGTTGGCGTTACATGGTGCATTATCTCAAATCCGTGTTTAGGGAATTGTTGCCTGCCTGGCTCAGGCGCAAATCGATCAAAGTGGATGCGCGTATGGGTGAGAAGCCGCCGACACGCGAGCTTGTCGGCGCAGCGCCACCGCGGCGATATCGTGGTCCGGTCAGGCCGAATTCTTCTTCTTCCTTCAGAGCTATATTCTGAGCGAGTACCGAGGGGGTAAGCCTGTAGAATTTGCGCCAACGATCGACCCCTCGCGGGCTCCCCGAAAGTGCCTGGATACGAGCCTAGACGATGTCCGCAAGTATGACGCCGTTGATTTCGTACGCGCGGCGCGTCTGTTCAACAGCCTCGGGCGTGACGTCGATCAGCAACGCGATGATATCGCCGTCGGGATGTTCGAGACCGTCACCGAGCTCGGTCAGCGTCCAGCCGAGGGCGCGCAGCCGTTTCGGCCAGAACGTCTCGCAGACCACACTGATCTGCCGAACCCCCAGACGTTGAGCGATTTCGAGCAGACCGCAGAGAACCAAGCCGGCGATCGGCGACGGGCTTCCGTGCGTGCGAAGGGATGGAACGACGAAGAAACGCGTCCATTCGAAAATTTCAGCCGCGCGCGGAGGCCTGCCGCCGGCGAGAACCGGGAAGACTTCGCTCATGAGATGCGGCTCCAGCGTCGGCACGAGACGGGAGCCGCCGACGACCTTGCCGTTGGTGTCAAGCGCCAGAACATAAAGCGTATGCTCGTTGTCGAAGGCGTCGATCTCGATGTTGATGGGCCGTGCGACGGCGCGCCAACCCCTCTGCTTGACGTAAATCTCGTAGCGTAGCCGAAAGTAGCGCTCCAGAATTTTCCTGTAGTGCTTCCTGTTATCCCAAGTGACCAGATGTATACGAACCATGACGCCTCCAGGCGGAGGGTCGTAGAAAAATGGACTTGCCGTCCGTATGACGGAATTCAGGTATTGCTAAATCTGGATTTCCTGCCGTCGCAGCGCCTTGACGATGGCGTGCGCGACATTGATCGCGTCGAGCTTTGCTCGAATGTTGCGCTGGTGGCTTTCAACCGTGTTCCTGGTGACACCGAGGATACAAGCGATGTCATCGGTGGATTTGCCTTGCGCGCTCCACTCCAGGAGTTCGCGCTCACGGGCCGTCAAGGGCGTGGTTTCATCGCCGTCGGCGGGTGTTCCCAGCGCGGAGAGGCTGCGAAAGGTGTGCACGCAAAGCGTTTCGATAAGGGGCATGGCGCTTGGCGGAACGTCCATCCGGTCACTCGCCATAGTGACGACACCTGGCCCGGCCAATGGGACATGAATTGGGACGCAGATACCTTCTTTCATCCCGAACTCAGCCGCCTCGTCCATGACCAGCTTCGCGCGTGCAACCAGCCTTTCGGCGGGCAGCTCGCCCCATCGGAAAGGCTCTGGCGAGTGCCGGCACTGGGCGACACAAGGATCGTGCAAAAAATATTCCTCCGTGACATAGCGACGGTGCCATTCAGGAGACCAGCCATCAGCAAGAATTTCACGCTGCCAGTCCGTACCGTGCGGCACAGGCAGTCCGGTGACCAGAAAATTGCGCAATCCGTAGCGTTCCATGGCTAAGCGGAACGCCTGAAGGATCGCATCAGCCGACCGCGCGGTGTCGATCTTCGTGATCGCCGCAAAAAGGTCGATAACAGTTTCGTTCTCCATCGGTAGACCTCAACCACAGTCAGGCCCTACCCCGCGGAACAACCTATGGCTGTCTAGACAC
>NZ_JBFUGJ010000522.1:0-3039 GCF_056402975.1 Mesorhizobium sp. P3_A9
CTCCTGTTCCTCGACGAGGCCACCGGCGCCCTCGACCCGGAGGGCAAGATTGCCTTCCATCAGGCGATCAAGGACAACTGCCCCGATGTTACGGTGATCAGCGTCATGCACGAAGCGGTGGCGCCGCGATCGGCTGCCGGCACCGAGTTCTACCACTCGATCGTCCTGATCGCCGACGGCGTCGCCACCAAGAAGCCGCTGGTTCCGATGCTGCCTGTCGAACTCACCACGATCCTGGCCCAGCCAAGGCCGGTCGAGGACAAATGGCTGCGTTTCTCGCGTCGGCTGAAGCAGAAATAACGGTGATTTCACCGCGACTTGCCGGGTAGAACGGCAGTCGGCGATCACAGTGTCGCGATCGGAGCTATCAGGCGCCGATTTCCTTCCTCACAACGATTGACTCGGCAAGGTGCGCTCCTATGTTGCGCCCGCTTGCTGACAGTCAAATCAGAACCCGCRAGCGGAAAGGTCACCGCGCCATGCCTGGCGACAGTATTAGTCGAACGCAACCGCCGTCCGCCYAGACGTGACCTGAATGGYTCAYGTCCTGCCGGAYGGCAAGGAGTGAGCCATGAACGATTTTCCCACTGTAGCGGACGACGAGGCCGTCGCCATCGCCCGCATCCTCGCAAACGACCACGTTGCCGACGTGGTCGAGGCGCTCAATCATGAATCGCGCGAAACCGCGACGGATCTGCTTTGCGCCGTACCCTTCGAGCGGCTGGTCGAGATTTTCGATCAGCCTGAACTCGAAGCCGCGCCAGAACTCGTAGACGCCCTGCCCCGCCCCAAGGCAAGCAAGCTGCTCACCGCCATGTCGGTCGACCGTGCGGCCGACATTTTGCGCGAGCTCGAGGAGCCGGCACGTTCCGAACTGCTCGGTGCGCTGGCGCCGCCGCTACGTGCGACCTTGCTTTCCATCCTGGGCTATCCCGAGGGCAGCGCCGCATCGATCATGACGACCGAATTCGTCAGCGTTCCTTCGGACTGGACCGTTGGGCGCACGCTCGACTACATCAGAAAGGTCGAGCGGACGCGCGAAACCGTCTACGCGATCTACATCGTCGATCCCGAAACTCACCTGCTGGTGCGCTCGACCGGTCTGCGTCGGCTCATCACCGGGGAACCGGACGACCCGATCCTGTCGGTAGCGCCGGACCGCGTGCCGGTCACGGTCACGCCGCTGACCGATCGTGAAACCCTGGCGCAGACGATCTCCAAATACGACCTGCTCGCCGTTCCGGTGGTCGACCACGGCAAGATACTGGGCATCGTCACCATCGACGACATCATCGACACGATGATCGAGGAGACGACCGAGGACGCGCACCGCTTCGGTGGCATGGAGGCGCTCGACGAGCCCTACATGAAGATAAGCTTCCTCTCCATGATCAAGAAGCGGGGCGGCTGGCTATGTGCGCTGTTCATCTCAGAAATGCTGACCGCCAACGCCATGCAGAGCTACGAGGGTGAGCTGCAGAAGGCGATCGTGCTGACGTTGTTCATCCCGTTGATCATGAGCTCCGGTGGCAATTCCGGCTCGCAGGCGACCTCGCTTGTCATCCGGGCGCTGGCGCTGCGCGAGATCGGCCTGCGCGACTGGTGGCGGGTGGCGCTGCGCGAACTGCCGACCGGTCTGGTGCTGGGCGCCATGCTCGGCGTGGTCGGCATCTGCCGCATCGCGCTCTGGCAATATATGGGCTTCTACGACTATGGCCCGCATTGGCCGCTGATCGCCACGACGGTCGGCGCGGCACTGGTTGGCATCGTCACCTTTGGTTCCCTGTCAGGGTCGATGCTGCCGTTTGCCCTGAAGCGCATCGGTTTCGACCCGGCCAGCGCTTCGGCGCCGTTTGTCGCCACCCTGGTCGATGTCACCGGGTTGGTGATCTATTTCTCGGTGGCGATGGTCATTCTGCGCGGAACGCTGCTTTGAGCAATTCCAGGAAAAGTGTGAAACGGTTTTCCGTCCGGAATTGCGTCAACAAAAGATAGATCGGTTCTGAGTTTCCGTGAAACGATGAGCCGATCCAGCAGCGTCTGTATCTGCCGCCGGCTGTGGCCGGCGGCGATCTACCCTACTCAGGCCTGCCTGCCATAGATGGCGTCGCGGAGTGCATCGGGAAAGGCGCCGGTCATGCCGGCGACGGCCGTATTTGTCAGCGCCACCACCGTCAGCTCCAATGCCGGATCCACGAACCAGGAATGGCCGTAGACGCCGCCCCAGCGCCAGGCGCCGGCCGTCTGCGGCGTTGATGCGGCGAGCGGGTCGCGCAAAATGCTGAAACCGAGACCCCAGGTCCAGCCAGGCATGCCGGTTTCCAGGCCCGGTATCGCGTCCGTGGTCATCGCCGCGGCCGTTTCGCCGCGGATGACTGGCCCGCCGCCCGAACGCAGCGCCTCGAGCAGCTTGAGGACATCGCCGGCGGTGCCGTTCATGCCGGTTCCGCCCGAGGCGAAGGAAGCAGGATCGAAAACACGTCCGGGGGAGTATGAAATGAAACCCTCGCCATAAGGCACGCGGTGATGTTCCCCCATGAGAATGGCCTTGCCTGGCCCGTCGGCGTAAGGCGTCACCAGCCGGGATCGATCGCGCACGGTAAAGGCCGCGTCTTGCATGCCGAACGGCTGAACGACCAGGCGATCGACCAGTTCCGGCAAGGAGGCGCCGGTGGCTCTCGCCATGGCCTCGCCCAGCACATCTATCGCCATCGAATAGCCCCATCGCGTTCCCGGTGCATAGGACAGCGGCACAGAGGCGATGCGGCTGAGATTCTCGGCCATCGAGAGGCCGGGCTGGTCGAGACCGTCGGAGATACCAGCGCGAATGTAGGGTCCGTCGGCCGCCTGGCCGAAGCCGTAGCTCAGGCCCGCAGTGTGCGTCATGAGCTGTCGGATGGTGATGACGGGTTCACTGCCATCCCCGAGCTTCGGCCGGAATTCCGGGATGAATTTCGCCACGGGATCGTCAAAGCCGATGATGCCTGCTTCGATAAGGGCAAGAGCGGCCGTCGCGACGACAGGTTTGGTGACCGACGC
>NZ_JBFUGJ010000523.1:0-3029 GCF_056402975.1 Mesorhizobium sp. P3_A9
TCACCGAACAGCACGATGGTGTGGGCGGCGTCGGCCGCGCCGAACGTGCAGGGTTTCGGCGTCACCGTGTTGAAGTCGAGCAGGCAGTTTTCGTCGGTGGCGCGCGCGGTGGAAGGCTGTTCGGCGGCCTGCTCGATGCCGCGCTGGGCGGGGTCGATGTTGCGCGTGGCCAGATGCGCATTGGCGTAGGCCACCGCCACGCCGACGCCCGTCAGCGCCAGGGCGGGAACCAGCGCTCGAGCGCCCACTGTCAGCCAGCCGAAACGCCGTCCCGGATTCTCGATCAGATGATAGGTCAGGAACGCCAGCGCCAGCGACAGGGCGCCGCAGCCGAGGCGTTGCGCCACGCCGAGATCCAGCACCAGCATTTGCGCGTAGACGATGACAGGCCAGTGCCAGAGATAGAGCGAATAGGAGAGCGTGCCGATCCATTGCAACGGCGGCAGCGAAAGTGCTGTGGCGGGCATTAGGGCCTGCCAGCCGGTCAGGTTGGCCGTCTTCGCGTCGCTCTCTTCGCCGGCCAGCAGCACAAGCACCGTGCCGGCGACCGGCAGCAGTGCGTACCAGCCGGGAAAGGGCATGTCTTCGCTCAAGCAGAGATAGGCGACGGCGATCAGCCCCAGGCCGAGCCAGCCCTGCACTGCGCGCAGCCACGCGCGGCGCAGCAATGTCGCCGGCGCCAGCGTCGCCAGGCCGCCGGCGGCGAACTCCCAGGCGCGCAGCGGCGAGAAGTAGAAGGCCCAGGCCGGCGAGGCGCTGGTGAGCCACAGGCAGGCGACGAAGGAGGCGAGGCCGGCGACGCCGATCACGATCACGGCCATGCGCTTGCCCGGATGCAGCCATGCGGCGAACAGCAGCAGCGCCGGCCAGACGAGATAGAACTGCTCTTCCACCGACAGCGACCAGAAGTGGATGAACGGATTGCTCAACGCATCGGCGGCGAAATAGTCGAACGACCAACGCAGCAGCCACAGATTGATGGCATAGGCGGACGCATACATGGCGCCGCGCGAATAAAGCGCCTGCTCCTGCGGCGCCATGATGAAGTAGCCGGTGGCGAGCGTCGCCAGGATGACGAACAGCGCCGCCGGCAAAAGCCGTCGGGCGCGGCGGGCATAGAAGCGCCAGAGGTCGAGCCGCCCGGTCTCGGTGATCTCGCGCATCAGGTGGGCGGTGATCAGCCAGCCGGAAATGACGAAGAAGATGTCGACGCCGGCAAAGCCGCCGGGCAGGGCGGTGAGGCCGAAATGATAGGCAACGACGCCGCCGACCGCCAGCGCGCGCAACCCCTGTATATCAGGCCGGAACGATGCCGCCATGATAACTCCTTCGCTAGCCGGCCTCGCGTGTCGGCCTGGACAGAGAATATTGCAGTRCAGCAAACTTTTCGCAATGCAACATGGCGAAAAAGGGAAGGTGGCGGAAATCGATCTCCTGGCCAATGCCCGGATAATGTAAAATGAAGAAGTCCTATCAAAGGCCAACGCTGGTTCGGCGCGAAAAGCTCTCCGCGGTCACCGCCGCCTGCATACCTTCGCTCTGCCAATAGCAGCAGGGCGGAATTTACAACGACACGGCTGGCGGCCATGCCGGCCGTGTGATCAACATTTCGCGATTTCGCACCGGTTGCTTGACTCCAGCTTGACGAGGGTTGGGTGGATGGTGCCATCTGGCGTCTTTCCCTGGGGCATTGGGGCATTCCATGAAGAAGACTTACGAAAAGCCGGTTCTCGAAAAGCGCGAAAAGCTGTCGAAAGTGGTCGCCAGCGTTCCCTCAAGGTGAGGCTCTGAACCCGGCTTCGCACTTCCAAAGCATCGCAGTTGCAAGTGCCTCGATGGCGGTGTGCGCCGTCAGGTGCTGTTGATTTGATTGGGGACATCCATGAAGAAGACTTACGAAAAGCCGGTACTGGTGAAGCGCGAAAAGCTGTCCAGCGTCGTCGCGTTCGTGGCGTCCGGCCCGATCTGAGCGGGCGCAGAGCATTTTCGCCAACTCGTTCGTGGTGACAATGCAACAGGGCGGCATTTCCGGCCGCCGTCACCGCGCCGATATCTCGGTCGCGGCTTGACGCTATCGGTCCATGGTGCAATCTCGGCCCATCACTTGGGCAAGGGGATATCATGAAGAAGACCTACGAAAAGCCGACGCTGCGCAAGCGCGAGCAGCTCTCCCGCGTCACCGCGCTCGTCTCGATGTCAGGAAAGGCCGCCTAAGCCTGCCGGGAGTCGCCGCTCGCAAGCTGGCGGCGCTGGAGTGGTCCGGCGCTTACGGAAACGCCTGGTCCATCTTCTGGTTTTGACGCAACTGCGAACGGAAAGCCGCTTCACACTTTTCCCGGAATCGTGCCCGCTGGGCGGCACTGTTGCGGTGGTTCGCCGTCGACGCTGATGATGACCGACCGCTTCAGCAAATCGACCGGAGCCTCCGGCTGGCTGCCGCCGGGAACCTTGCCGATCAGGGACGCTTCCATTGCGTCATAACTGTCGAACTCGAAACCGTTCGTCACCTTGGCCGTATCGACATCCGTCAGCTGGGCAAATGTCAGGCGGACTGGCTTCGGCACTATTTCGATCGCTGATGAATCGGCCTCCAGTGCCTGGATTACCGCGTTGCGGCGGCCCTCGGCGAGATAGAGATTAAGGTTCTTTCTCAATGCGGGATCCTTGACGGTCTCCCATTTCTCGCTGGCAAAGCCTTCGATGCGAAGGGTCAGTTTGGGCGAGGCGCCTTTGCTGCCGGCCTTGTCGAACGCATCTTTTGCCTTGGCCATGCAGGTGGCATAGCTGGAAGCGATCTCGTGCAGCAGCTTCCGTTTTGCTCCGGTGTCGGGCAGATTCGTATCGCTAAGGCTCCGCGCGCCGAAGAAGAAGGCCTCTTGGGTGGTGTTGATCACGCCATCGCCGCCGCCGATCTGCTTGTCGCCATTGCTGACAACCGGATCGAGGAAGATCGGTAGCATCATCGCCTCGCTGCCATAGTCATAGACCTTGCCGTCGGCGGCGTAGACCTGGGTGATGAAGGTTGGGCC
>NZ_JBFUGJ010000524.1:0-3025 GCF_056402975.1 Mesorhizobium sp. P3_A9
TGGCGGTGGTCGGTGCGCCTGCCTATTTCGCCGGGCGGCCGAAGCCCCGCACGCCGCAGGACCTGACGACCCACAATTGCATCAATTTGCGCCTGCCGACCTATGGCGGGCTCTATGCCTGGGAATTCGAAAAGGCCGGGCGCGAGTTGAAGGTCCGCGTCGAAGGCCAGCTGATCTTCAACACGGCAGGGCTGCGCATGAATGCCGTGCTCGCCGGCCTCGGCCTTGCCTATCTGCCCGAAGACCAGGTGCGCGCGCATCTGGCCGACGGCCGGCTGGTGCGGGTGCTGACCGACTGGTGCGCGCCCTTCCCCGGCTACCACCTCTATTACCCCAGCCGCCGCCAGGCGACACCAGCCTTCTCGCTGCTGGTCGATGCCTTGCGATACAGGGGCTAGTCCGACTGGACCGCGGCCGCAGTCGTTCTATCTTCGCGAGCGTGACCTTTTCCAAAGCACCGGAGCCATCGCCGTGACCGAAACCGACCTCTATCGTGGCTATATCGACTGCCTCAACAATCAGGATTGGCAAAGGCTGCATCGCTTCGTCCATGACGAGGTGCACTACAACAGTGAGCGCGTCGGCCTGTCAGGATACCGCGCCATGCTGGAGCGGGATTTTCGCGAAATTCCGGACCTCTATTTCGACGTCCAGCTGCTGATCTCCGAGCCACCGTTCATCGCCAGCCGCATCCAGTTCAACTGCACGCCAAAGGGAATCTTTTTCGGCCTGCCCATCAATGGCAAAAAGGTCTCGTTCAGCGAGAATGTCTTCTATGAATTTCTGAACGACCGGATCCGGAACGTTTGGTCGGTGATCGACAAGGCGGCGATCGCAGTGCAGCTCTGATTGCAGGTGCGATGAATACCTCTTCTTGCAGCTGGTGGTAAACTTGCCTACCTTGCGTAGGAGGAGAACACACAGATGGCCAATGTTGAGAAAGTGAGCGTTGCCCTCACCCCTGAAATGGCAAGCATGATGCGCGAGGTCGTTGCGGCGGGCGAATACGCCTCGGCGAGCGAAGTCATGCGTGAGGCGCTGCGCGAATGGAAATTTCGCCGGATGCAGCGTGATCAGGCTGTCGACGAATTGGGCCGGCTTTGGGATGAAGGCATGGCAAGCGGCAACGCCGTCGACGGTGGCGAAGCCTTCGCCCGGATCAAAAGCAAGCTCGATGCCAGGATTGCCGAGCGCACGTCGCGATGACGCTGCGCCTACGGCCGGAAGCAGAAGCGGATATCGAAGCCATCGCGCTCTATATCGCCGAGGATAGTCCCTCGGCGGCACTTCGCTGGTATGACGAAATCCATGCCCATTGCCGGCGGATCGCCGACATGCCGGGAATGGGTGTTGCCCGGCCGGACGTGCGAGCTGGCTTGCGTACGTTCCCTGCAGGAAACTACCTGATCCTCTATCGCCAGATCGACGACGGCGCGGAGATCGTGCGCGTGGTTCATGGCGCGCGCCGGTGGCAGGAATTGTTGTAGCCGGACTGACCCTTCAATCGTTCGTAAAAATCGATCATTCCAACCAGAACAATTCGTTGGAAAGATCGGTTCAGGAATGGCATTCTCCTGGGGTACTTGCCTGGAGAATTGCATTGTCTTCCGCCGCCCGCATCGCGAACGATATTCCGAAAAGCCTGATACCGGCCGATCTGACCGCCGGCCGAAAGCGGCTCGATTCGGCGTGGAACGGCGTCATCCCCGGCATCGTATTGGTGGCGATGATCACGGCCGTCGCCTTCTCCGCCCACAATGTCTCCGGCTTTGCGCTGTTCAGCCCGATGATTCTCGCGGTCGTCGCCGGCATGGTCTATTCCAATGTGCTCGGCACSCCSGCSCAYGCCAAGGCCGGCATCGCCTTCTCGCAAAAGCGCCTGCTGCGCTTCGCCATCGTGCTGCTCGGCTTCCAGCTGACGCTTGGCCAGGTCGTCTCGATCGGCGCCGGYGGCGTCGGCATCGTGGCGGCGACACTTGGCGCCACCTTCGTCTTCACCATCACGCTCGGCCGGCTGATCGGCGTCGACCGCAAGCTGGCGCAGCTGATTGCCGCCGGCACCTCGATCTGCGGTGCTTCGGCCATCGTCGCCACCAACATCGTCACCGATGCGCGCGACGAGGACGTCACCTACGCCGTCGCCTCGATCACGCTGTTCGGCACCGTCGCCATGCTCGGCTTCCCATTGCTGACGCCGCTGCTTGGCCTCGACCAGCATGCGTTCGGCCTGTGGGCCGGCGCCTCCATCCACGAAGTGGCGCAAGTCATCGGCGCCGGCTTCCAGAACGGCACCCAGTCCGGCGAGATCGCCACCGTGGCCAAGCTGACGCGCGTTGCCATGCTGGCGCCGATGGTCATCGCGCTCGGCCTGATGGCGCGCCGCAAGACGACCAGCGATCCGTCAAGCGATCAATCCGGTGCACGCCCGCCCATGCCATGGTTCGTCGCCGCTTTCGTCGCCGTGGTGGCGCTGAACAGCCTCGTCACCGTGCCGGCCGAAGTGAAGTCGGCGATGGCGCTTGCCACCACCATCATGCTGACCATGGGTCTCGCCGCCATGGGCCTGCAGGCCGACATTTCGCAGTTGCGCTCGCGCGGCCTGCGCCCGCTGGCGCTCGCCTTCTGCGCCTTCCTGTTCATCGGCTGCTTCAGCCTGATGCTGGTGAAGTTCACGTAGAGCCGTTCACCATTTCGGCTTGGTATAGCTGCCTCTTCATCACGTCGAACACAGTCCCGGACATCTCTATCCGGTCGATGGAGACCCAACCAAACCTGGTGTAGTAGGCGGTCAGCCACCCGGTGGCCGCATAGAGATACAACTCTGGCCACCCGCCATCCCTCGCCGCCTCGCATATGGCTGATATCAGGGCTTCACCAATTCCCTTGCCCCGATGCTCCGCTGGCACGTAAAGACTTGACAGCCAAGGGCGCCAATAGTCGTGGGATTGCAGGTCGCACTCAACGAGCAGTGCAACGCCAACCGGGTGCTCGTCCAGAAAGGCGCATGCCAACAGTTCATTTCCGC
>NZ_JBFUGJ010000525.1:0-3017 GCF_056402975.1 Mesorhizobium sp. P3_A9
TCCTGGCCCTGATCGGCCTCTATCGCGCCGATCCGCGCCCCAACAAAGTCGACCTCGGCGTCGGCGTTTACAAGGATCGTGACGGCAAGACGCCGGTCATGCGCGCCGTGCGTGAGGCTGAAAGGCGGCTGTTGAACAGCCAAGACACTAAGACCTATCTCGGGCTGGCCGGCGATACCGGCTTCAACGCGGTGATGGCCAAGCTCGCTTTCGGCCCAGGCGCCGACATGACGCGCATCCGGGCGGCACAGGCACCTGGCGGCTCCGGCGCGTTGCGGCTGGTGGCGGAGCTGCTCAAGCGGACGCGTTCGGATGCCACCATCTGGCTGTCGGACCCGACMTGGCCGAACCAYATGCCGGTGATGCGTGCCGCCGGCCTGCAGATCCGCGAATATCCCTATTTCGATGCGGCCTCGGGTGCCGTTCGTTTCGACGACATGCTGGCGGCGTTGCGGACGGCCAAGAGTGGCGACGTGGTGCTGCTGCATGGCTGCTGCCACAACCCAACCGGCGCCAACCTGGACGCGGCTCAGTGGGAGGCCGTCACCGATCTGGTCGTCGAGCGCGGCCTGCTGCCGTTCGTCGACATTGCCTACCAGGGCTTTGGCGACGGGCTCGAGGCCGATGCGCTTGGCCTGCGTCTGCTGGCGGCGAAAGTGCCGGAAATGGTTGTTGCCTCGAGCTGCTCGAAGAATTTCGCCGTCTACCGCGATCGTGTCGGTGCGGCGATGGTCCTGGCCAGGGACGGCGCACAGGCCGATGTGGCGATGAGCCAGATGCTGTCGGCGGCGCGCGCCATGTATTCGATGCCGCCGGATCATGGTGCCGCTGCGGTGCGCATCGTGCTGGAAGACGCTAGCCTGCGCGCCGACTGGGAAGCCGAGCTGGAAGAGATGCGCCTGCGCATGCTGAGGCTGCGCGTGGCTTTCGCCGAGGCACTGCGCCGGCAGTCCAATTCCGACCGCTTCGACTTTGTCGCCAGCCATCGCGGCATGTTCTCCAGGCTAGGCCTCACGGAAGCTCAGGTCGAGCGGCTGCGCGCCGAGCATGCCATCTACATGGTCGGCGACAGCCGCATCAACGTCGCCGGGCTGCCTGAAGACGGCATGGACGACCTCGCCAAGGCGATCGTCTCGGTGCTCGACTAAAGCGGCTCAGCTGTGGACAAGGCGCCCTCGCCGGCTGACAGCATTGGCCGCGCGTCGGGTCCCAGGATAGCATCCGCCGCATGACGCCATCGAAAGACATTTCGCGCCTGATCGAGATCATGGCAGCGCTACGTGCGCCCAAGACCGGCTGCCCATGGGACATCGAGCAGGATTTCTCGACCATCGCGCCCTATACGATCGAGGAAGCCTATGAGGTGGCGGACGCCATTGCGCGCGGGGATCTCGACGATCTGCGTGACGAACTGGGCGACCTCCTGCTGCAGGTCGTCTATCACGCGCAAATGGCCGAGGAAGCCGGTGAATTTGCTTTCCCGGATGTGGTCCAGGCGATCACCACCAAGATGATCCGTCGCCACCCGCATGTCTTCGGCGACGAAAAAGCCCGCAGCGCCGGCATGGCCAAGGGCATGTGGGAAAAGATCAAGGCGCAGGAGAAGGCCGAGAAACGAAGCGCCCGCCTCGCGCGCGGTCTCGATCCCGAAGACAATGGCAAAGGGTTTCTGGACAGTGTTCCGGTTGCCCTACCGGCCTTGACGCGGGCGCTCAAACTTCAGGAGAAGGCTGCGCGTGTCGGCTTCGACTGGAGCGAGGCGGCGCCGATCCTTGACAAGATCGAGGAAGAGATCGGCGAATTGCGCGAGGCCCTGGCCAAGGACGATACCGCGTCGATCAAGGACGAATTCGGCGACATGCTGTTCGCCGTCGTCAATCTCGGCCGTCACCTGAAGCTCGATTCGGAAGCCGCGCTGAGCGGCACCAACGAAAAATTCCGCTCACGCTTCCACTATGTCGAGCAGGCCCTGGAGATGTCCGGCAACACGCTGGAGAATGCCACTTTGGCCGAAATGGAAGCGCTGTGGCAGGAAGCAAAAACCGCGAAGTAACCTCGGCAGTTCCGGCTGAAAAACCGCTATAGACTCTTGCTGGAATTGCCTTGGGTTACCCTTGGTTTTTCCTGCGCAATCGGCTTTCGATCTCTTCGCGGGCGCTTTGCGTCGCCTTGAGCGAGATGGTGGCGCTACCGTCGTCATTGTCGGTGCGAGAAACGACATCGCCATTGCGATAAAGCCAGTCGACAAGGCCGAACTGCGCCGGCTCGATCGTCACCGTCAGGTCTTCGAGTTCGCCCGCCATGCGTGTCTCGATGACCGCCTTCAGCGCATCGATGCCTTCGCCGGTCACCGCCGATACGGCGATCGGCGGTCCCTTGCTGCCGTCGGCGGCATCGGCGAGCAGCCGGCTCCGGTTGCCTTCGTCCAGAAGATCGACCTTGTTCCAGACTTCGATCACACGCTTGGTATCGCTGGCGTCGACACCGAGGTCGGCCAGGATGCGCTCGACATCCTCGGCCTGCGCTGCCGTGTCGGGATCGGAAATGTCGCGCAGATGGAGGACGAGATCAGCYTCGACCACCTCTTCCAGCGTKGCKCGGAAAGCCGCGATCAGATGCGTCGGCAGGTCGGAGATGAAACCGACCGTGTCCGACAGGATGATCGGCGTGCCATGAGGCAGGCGCACGCGGCGCAGCGTCGGGTCGAGCGTGGCGAACAGCATGTCCTGCGCCAGCACGTCTGCTCCGGTAAGCCGGTTGAACAGCGTCGATTTGCCGGCATTGGTGTAGCCGACAATCGCCACCACCGGGAACGGCACCTTCTTGCGCTTGGCGCGATGCAGGTCGCGGGTGCGGCGAACCGTTTCCAGCTCGTGCTTCAGCTTGATGATCTTTTCCTGCAATTGCCGCCGGTCGGATTCGATCTGGGTTTCACCGGGGCCGCCGAGGAAGCCGGCGCCGCCGCGCTGGCGCTCAAGGTGGGTCCAGCTGCGCACAAGGCGGCCCTTCTGGTAGTT
>NZ_JBFUGJ010000526.1:0-2956 GCF_056402975.1 Mesorhizobium sp. P3_A9
ACATAGCGCTCGTCAGGCGAAATGCCGTTTGCCGCATCGAAGGCAACCCAGCCCAGCCMATAAACATGCGCTTCGGCCCAGGCATGGCTTGCCGCCTGCTCCACGGTCGCATCCAGCATCAGATAGCCGCTGACATAACGGGCTGGAAAGCCCATGCAGCGGGCGGCGGCGGCAAAGATGTGGGTGTGATCCTGGCAGACGCCGGTTTTCAGCGCCAAGGCCTCCTCGGCCGGCGTCGTCGCGTTGGTGGTGCCGGGCGTGTAGATGACGCGCTCGCCGATCATAGCCATCAGCCTGTGAAGCCGTTCGATATCGGTTCCGTTGCCGACTGAACCGGCGAGTTCGCGTATCCCGCCGCCAATCGTCGTCAGCGGCGTTTCATGGCTGTACAGCCAGAGCGGTGTAAAGCCCTGATGCGGTCCGGAGACGCCTGCGGTGTCGCGCGTCACCACCTCGCCGGCGGCCTCGACCGTGATGAAGTCGCGCTCGCCCTCGACGCTCAACAGCCGCGTATCGTTGCCGAAATGGTCGACAAAGCGAACCTCTTCGCGCGCACCCTCGATCGTCAGCGCCCAGGACAGCACGGTTTGCGTCGACCCGCTGACCGGGAGCAATCGCAGTCGCTGCAGCAGATATTGCACCGGCGCGTCGTAGCGATATTCGGTCCTATGGGTGATCTTCAGCCGCATATCAGTTGAACCGGTAATCTTGCGCGATCTCGTCGCCGAGCTTGGTGTTGTCGCGAATGAAGTTGGCCAGGAATTCGTGCAGCCCGGTGTCGAATATGTCCTTGATCGACCCTGCCCTCAGCATCGCCTGGGTTTTATCCGCCGTTGCGTGGCAGGCATGACGCTCACCGTAATCGTCGCTGAGGAATTTCAGGTGTTCTGACAGGAAGCGGTAGCAGAAGGTCAGCGAACGCGGCATGCGCACATTGAGGATCAGATAGTCGGCGATGTTGGTCGGCTTGTAGTCGGCATCGTAGACCCAGCGGTAGGAGCGATGCGCCGACACCGAGCGCAGGATCGATTCCCACTGATAGTTGTCGAGTGTCGAGCCGACCCACGAGATCGACGGCAACAGCACGTAATACTTCACGTCGAGGATGCGCGCCGTATTGTCGGCGCGCTCGACATAGGTGCCGAGCTGCGAGAAGTCGAAGATCTCGTTGCGCAGCATGGTGCCGTAGAACGAGCCGCGGATCAGCGCCGTTTCGCGCTTGATCGCATCTAGCACGCTTGGAAGGTCGCGCTCGTCGATCGGCCTCGCCAGCATCCGCTTCAGTGACATCCAGGCTTCGTTGATGCTTTCCCATGTCTCGCGCGTCAGCGCGGTGCGCACCATGCGGGCATTGTTGCGGGCCGTCTCGATCGACGACATCGTGCTCGACGGGTTAGACGTATCGCGCAACAGGAAATCGGAGACGCTGGCGGCCGTGTATTCCGAATATTTCTGCTTGAAGGTGATGTCGGAGCCGGCACTGAGCAGCACCGAATTCCACTCTTCCGAAGCACTCTGGGTCCGCGTCAGCGCCATGCGCAGTCCCGCATCAACCAGACGCGCCATGTTTTCAGCCCGCTCGATATAGCGGTTCATCCAGTACAGTCCGTTGGCGGTCCGGCCTAAAAGCATCCAAAACCCTTCACATGAAAATCAATCATCCAGCACCCAGGTATCCTTGGTGCCGCCGCCTTGTGAGGAATTCACCACCAGCGAGCCTTCCTTGAGCGCCACGCGCGTCAGTCCGCCAGGCACGATCTGGATACGATCAGACACCAGCACATAGGGTCGGAGGTCGACGTGGCGCGGCGCCAGTCCCTTTTCCGTCAAGATCGGACAGGTCGACAGCGCCAGCGTTGGTTGCGCGATATAATTCGACGGTTTCGCCGCGAGCTTCTTGGCGAAGGCCTCGCATTCCTTCTTGGTCGCYGCCGGCCCGACCAGCATGCCGTAGCCGCCSGAGCCRTGSACTTCCTTGATSACCAGCTCGTSRATGTGYTCGAGCACRTATTTCARRCTGTCCGGYTCCGAGCAGCGCCAGGTCGGGATRTTGCCGAGGATCGCCTTGCGRCCGGTGTAGAATTCGAYGATCTCSGGCATRTAGGARTAGATCGCCTTGTCGTCGGCRATGCCGGTGCCCGGCGCGTTGGCGATGGTGATGTTGCCAGCCCKGTAGACATCCATGATGCCGGGTATGCCAAGGGCTGAATCCGGCCGGAAGGTCAGCGGGTCGAGGAAAGAATCATCCACCCGGCGGTAAAGCACGTCGATCTGCTTGTAGCCTTCAGTCGTGCGCATCGCGACATGACCGTCGACGACGCGCAGATCCTGGCCCTCGACCAGTTGCACGCCCATCTGGTCGGCAAGGAAGGCGTGTTCGAAATAGGCGGAGTTGAAACTGCCGGGCGTCAGTACCGCGATGGTCGGCGCGCCCTTGGTGCTCTGCGGCCGCACCGCCGCCAGCGACTGGCGCAGCAGCTGCGGGTAGTTCTCGACCGGCCGCACCTTGATCTTCTGGAACAGCTCGGGGAACAGCTGCATCATCGTCTCGCGGTTCTCCAGCATGTAGGAGACACCGGACGGTGTGCGTGCATTGTCCTCCAGCACATAGAACTCGTCTTCACTGATGCGGACGATATCAACGCCGATAATGTGGGTATAGACTCCGGCCGGCGGGCGCACGCCGATCATTTCCGGCAGGAAGGCCTCGTTCTTGGCGATCAATTCCCTGGGGACGCGGCCGGCGCGCAGGATTTCCTGGCGATGGTAGATATCGTCGAGGAAGGCATTCAGCGCCTGCACGCGCTGCTCGATGCCTTGCGTCAGGCGCCGCCACTCATTGCCTGAAATGATGCGTGGAACGATGTCAAACGGGATCAGCCGTTCGGACGCCTCCTGCTCGCCATAGACGGCGAAGGTGATGCCGGTCTTGCGGAAGACGCGTTCGGCGTCCTGC
>NZ_JBFUGJ010000527.1:0-2954 GCF_056402975.1 Mesorhizobium sp. P3_A9
GCCGAGGCCATTGGTCTCGCTCGCGCCGGAGGAATCTTTGTACCCGCCAGTTGCGTGCTGGCGCTCCGCGAGATCATCCACTCGTCCGCAAACGGTGCCCGTCCGCTCACCGGTATGTTCACCATTCGCGAGGCGGCGGTCGTGGAGGCACTCAAGAGAGGCAAGGCGAACAAGATAATTGCCTACGAACTCAACCTCTGTGAGAGCACCGTCAAGGTCCACATCCGTAATATCATGAAAAAACTGAAGGCTACGAACCGCACGGAGGTAGCGTACAAACTTAGACAGATGTTGCTTTGAAGGCTGCCTCGATCGGTCTTTGCCTGGACGGCTCTAGCAATACAACTGCTGGATGCGTAAACGGCTGACCACAGGTTCGCTGGTCTGATCTAGCGTTCCGAAGGTCGATCGTCTCGTCCGAGCCTTTTCGCGAGACAGGCACTCTCGGCGGGTGTTTAGGTATGTTCCCGGCCAACCGTCGCGGACCCTGCCTTCACCAGAAATCCGACGCTGTCCCCTTCGAGTTCCGCGCCCCGATATGCGGCTTCGGCGGCCTTCAGCCCTCCCGTCAATCTGCGGATCAGTGGAGCCGATCCGACTACATCAGGTGGAAGGCTCAACTGACCGCTGGTGGGTCGCTTTGGTGGCCAGACCCTGAGGCCGAAATAGGTGGCGGCCGAGCGATCGATCCCGCCGCTGAACTGCACCAGCAACGCTTGGCGCGAGTTCCGGGCAATACGGCCTAGGCTGTTGATGTCCATTGATGGTTTGTCGGAGGGCCTCATCGCGACCACGATCACATCCCATGCATCGCCGGTCAGGAGCTCGGGGTGCGAAAAAACGCTTACACTGGCCCCACCCTCGCGCAGTGTATGCTGAAGGGATGGTGCACAGGGTGTGTCGCAGACGATGGCGATCCTCGCGGCACGGTGATCGACACCGGCATCGCCGAGCAAGATGCAGCATAACCGCGCGAATTCCGACAGCAAGTCTATAGCTGGGTGACTGAGATTGGGAGCCGCAACCTTAATGCCGGCCTCGTCGCAGGCGTCGAAGTCCACAACGCCCGGCCGAAGCTCCCATGGTTCAGCCATCAGCGAGACAACCGCATGCGAGGGCAAGAGTTCGATGATCGATCTCGAAATCGGCCCGACCTGGAGACAGTAGGTAACGATGTCGACGTCCTGCCATTTGCGGCTGTCGATACGGTTCGTCACTTCAACGCGTTCGGCGACCTCGGCGTGTTTGGCAAATGCCAAGGTCGCGTCCGCAGTTGCCGCGAAGCTCGGATGTCTGGAGGAGACGCGGGTGAGCGCAACGACACGGCTGGCATTCGCGAGCGCCGCCACTGTGGCGGTCACCGCTTGGTATCCTGTCGTAGCGCCAACGACCACGGTGAGGCCAGAGAGATCTAGATCAAGCACGGCTATTTGCTTGCGGACGGTAGCAAGTACTCCGGCGAGGTCGATCTTTGGGACGCCACGAGCAAACGAGCTTGCGGGAAAATCACGTGATAGAGGTGTCAAGCTGGCTACCACGTTGCGCGCTCCCACTATCAGATAGGCCGGCAATGCCCTTTAAGCAGCTCAACTGCCTGCCGGGTCTCGTCTCACGGCGACGCACGTGCATTTCCTGCATTGCGTTGACGGACACCTTTGCGGCCTTGCCCATTTGGCAAACGTGGTCCCTGTATTTTCTACCCTCGCCAGGGAGCGTGACGGCCCGAATTTGGTTGGCACTTTGACCTTATGGTCGCCGAACCAATTCCGCTGCAGGTTCCGGCAATACAGCCGAACCTGCCTGATCTGCTACCGCAGCAAACGGATGCAGGTGATACGCCGTTTGATCACAAGGCTTACCGACGCTACACCAGCGACGCGCCTATCGGGCTAAGGGGGTAACGAGCGCAGGGTATGGCGCTACCTCCTTTGCTTCTCTTGCCGAGAATGACAAGCCGCTGTGAAGTTGGGCAGCAAAACCATCAGCTTTTCTTGGTGAAACCCGTGACAATAAGCGCATTTGACATAAAGCGCCGCAGGCGCGGCATCCGCATCGGCCAAGAAGTCCATCCGCTTGGAGGCCGGCCCAAGAGGATGATGGATATGACCGTCGCATTGGTCGCACTTGTGTTCGCTGCTCCGGTCATGCTGGTGGTTGCCCTGTTGATATTGGTAACTGACGGGGGACCGGCGGTATTCTCCCACACCCGGGTCGGATTCAACGGCAAGCGCTTCGCCTGCTACAAGTTCAGGACCATGGTGGCCAACTCGGAGCGGGTCCTGGCCAACCATCTTGCGAACAATCCCGAAGCCGCCAAAGAGTGGCAGCAGAATTGGAAATTCAAGAAGGACCCGCGCATCACATTCCTGGGACATATTCTCAGGAAGTCGAGCCTGGATGAGCTGCCGCAACTCATTAACGTGCTGCGCGGCGAGATGAGTTGCGTCGGCCCTCGTCCGGTCGTTCCGGACGAATTGAAACGTTACGGCTCCTGTGCGATCGATTATCTAAAAACCCGGCCGGGGCTGACCGGCCTGTGGCAGGTGACGGGCAGAGACGCAATGGATTATCCCAGCCGTGTCTCTATCGACAGCCGCTATGTGCGGGAATGGTCCCTATGGGCCGATGTCGTTATTCTCGTCCGGACTGTTTTCGCCGTGATGAAATTCGACCGTGCGTCTTGATGAAAGCGCATCGCAAATTCTTGCCTCATGCAGTCGTCGTCCAAAAACCGCAACGTGGTTTCGCAACCGCAATGGGCGAACAGGTGCGGCGCCGGGCGCTGCGAAATGGCAGCCGCGGATCGTCACTGCTCACGTGACATGCCTCGGCGCCAGATGACGCCAAGGAAGAGGCCGAGCAAATAGGCGCACTGCAGAACGACAACGAGAAGCAGGATTGAAAGCAGGCGGTGCCAATCACTGCCGATGCCACCTGCAACGACACCGCCGATG
>NZ_JBFUGJ010000528.1:0-2916 GCF_056402975.1 Mesorhizobium sp. P3_A9
GTTGTCCGGGATCGCCCAAGGCAGGGCCGCAGTCACGTCCTGGTAAATCCTGGCCGACTTAGCGAAGCCGCAAAACGCTTGCCGGGCGGCGGAGAGCGGATAGCCGTTATCAAATGCTCTTTGGCACGCGCGAAGGGCGGTGTCGTAAATCACCCCACGTCTTTCTGTGGGCCATTCGTAGAGAAACTCCAGGGCATCTTCGATGCCGGCAATTTCCTGAATAAGGCTCTTCCCGCTCTTCACGAAGACAGGGCTGTCGAATATCCGATCGTTCATGGGATCCTCCAAGTCGAATGAACAATTGAGGTTTCGATTCAGGCGAGGCCGTAAACGGCCAGCGCCCGACCGGGATATGGGTTTGTTGTTTTTGGTCGTCAAGACCCTGGAACAAGGCGAAAATTGACACCGATTGACAAGGATCTTGCTTCCAACCGTTGATCGATGCTGGTTGGTCCCAGCACTGCGTGCTTGCGCACGGCACCATTGCTCAGCGGAAACRTCGACTGTCAGTGTCGGTTCCCGCGACCGCCTCAGGAACGAGTCCCATGAGATGACGTTTCGTTTTTTTGATCGCGGTGGAAAGACCAATGAGAAGACAACACTGGTCGGGGAGGTTCTGATGTCGATGCCCGGTCTGGCATACGGTCCCCTGGGCGACCGGTGCATGCATATCTGCGTTGATATGCAACGCCTATTTGCCGAACCATCACAATGGGCGACGCCCTGGATCACCCGCGTCCTCCCGCACATCGAGAGGTTGGTCGAGCGGCGGGCGCCGGAGACGGTCTTCACGCGCTTCTTGCCCGCGCAGAAGCCAGGGCAGGGCGTGGGAACATGGAAGCGCTACTATGAGCGATGGGCGTCGATGACGGCCGACAATGTCGGTCCCGACATGATCGAACTGTTGCCGGCGTTGGCTGGCTATTGTCCGCCAGCTGCGGTCATAGACAAGTATATCTACTCGCCTTGGTTCGAAGGGCGCCTCAGATCTTTTCTAACGGAGCGTAAAATCGACACGTTGGTCATTACCGGCGGTGAGACCGATGTCTGCGTCCTAGCCACAGTGCTTGGAGCCATTGATTTCGGCTATCGCGTGGTTCTGGTCACAGACGCTCTGTGCAGTTCTTCGGATGCGACGCATGACGCGCTGCTCACCGTTTATCACCAAAGATTCGCGCAGCAGGTCGAGACGGTCGAGATGGAGACAGTACTTTCGAACTGGGTTTGAAGCGCCACCGATCCGAAACGCGGATTCATCAGGCGTTCAGGTCGATCAACACGGCTCCGATTTCGGAACGCTGGCGGCGGCGCAGCTGGCCGGGACTTCCTCGAACGTTACTTCCAGAGTCGATCGAACGATGCCTTCAGGCAAATGCCCGCCTCCGTATCGCCCAGCCCAACATCGCCAATCGCGCTCAGCACCTCGCACTTCATTGATCAAATTTCCGTTCGTTTTTCGGTTCTAGCTCGAAAAGCGCCGATGGCTGCCAATAAAGCTCGTCAACCTTCTGATCGGCCGCGAGCGGTCAACGGGCCGAATGCCTCTTCGCCGGGATCGAGCACGATGACGAACGTCCGTTGCTCCCCCGCTCTCGTTGAGCGCCAAGCTTTCATTGTTGTTTTCCAAGCGACAAGCGTCTCAATGGGCACGGTGCTCGGCATTCCGCTTACGCGTCGCCGCCGCTTTCTTGGCCGCCTCCGAACGGCTCGCGGCAGGGCGCGAGGCCGATGCCTTGCCGCCCTTCTCGCCACCCTTGTGGGCTGCCGGGTGGCCGGTGTCCTTGCCGCGCCCGGAGCCGCCAGCTTTCTTGCCGCCGCCATCATCCTTGTTGACAGTCGCCCATGCGCGCCGCTCGGCCTCCTTGTCGGAAACTCCACGCTTTTCGTAGCCTTCGGCGATGTGGTCGGCTTTGCGTTCCTGCTTGTCAGTGTATTTGGATTTGTCGCCTCGTGGCATGGCGCTTTCTCCTCTTTAGCAGGATTTGAACGTCATTGCTGGCGCTCAGGTTCCAGTGATGATCGCGGCTAATGCTTTGGCGAGCTAGCAGCAGGGCGATTTGGGCTAAATTGCCCCTCCTTGCAGGCTATTCATCGGGAGCCGTCGCGGGCGCCGTGTAGCGGCGCCGTACGGCATCGATAACGAGCTTGCGGCTCTCGACGGCTGAGAGTTTCTTATCCTTTTCCGTCTCTGCGGTTTCGCGAGCGAGATCCTTGTCGCGGATCTGATGACGGAACCATTGGGAGTAGTCGCTGGCGCGCAAATGAAACTCCCATGTCTTGTCGTCTATGCCTTCCGCGATCTGGGCGAAAATCATCAGATTGTGGGCTCTGAGGTTCATCGCATTGTCGGGGCCGTGGAAGTAGAAGCTGCCCGCCTCGTCGAGTTGCCCCTCGGCGTATTTGCGGCTGTGCCGTTTGAGGGATTGGCGCGGTTCGATCACCTTGACGGTGGTGATTTTCTTGCGTGCGTGCGGTCGCCAGAACAGCACCCGCGCTCCTTTCGGCGTTGGGATGTCTTTCGGTTGGTCGATGCCCGTCTCGTGGCAAAACGACTTCACCACATCCTTAGCCTGGGGACCGAGCGCGATAATGGCGGTCACCAGCCGCAGGGCATCGGTTGAGAGGGCCTCAGGGTGAACAGTGATCAGGATCGTGCCCGGCAACTCCAGTGACAGGACCGCGCGGGTGTCATCGCGTCGCTTGGGCAGAAGGTGGTGCGCTTCGTCAATGACGAGCCAATGCGGCCTGGCCGTGCGGCGGCGGAAATTGCTAAGACCGGGCAGCAGATCGGCAAAGAAATCCGGCCGCTCATCGACGCGCAATGCCAGTCCATTGATGGCGACATTGCTGTCCGCTTTCGGGATCAAATCCAGCACTTGCGCTTTCGTCGGCGGAGTCGAGCCATCTCCGAGCCGC
>NZ_JBFUGJ010000529.1:0-2912 GCF_056402975.1 Mesorhizobium sp. P3_A9
GAAGGGAGCCAGCCTGTATAAGTTCGCGCCTTTCCTCTCCCCCGTCGACCGGGGGAGAGGTGGCGAGCGAAGCTCGACGGAGTGGGGGTCGACTGTTCATGCCCTGCCACGCCCATCATTGCGCCAGACGCCGTCATCGGCCATCAGCTCGCTCAATATGCCTTCACGCAGGCCACGGTCGGCGACACGCAGTCGCTCCGAGGGCCAGACCGCGCGGATCGCTTCAAGGATAGCACAGCCGGCCAGCACCAGATCAGCGCGGTCSGCRCCGATGCAMGGGTTGGCGMMGCGCTGCTGGAAATCCCAGCCGACCAGYYTYTCGACCATGCGGTCGACGCTGTCRCGGTCCATCCACAGSCCGTCGACCCTACGCCGGTCGTARCGCTCGAGRTCGAGGTGGACACCGGCCAGCGTCGTCACCGTGCCGGACGTGCCGAGAAGGTGAAAATTCGGACTGGCCTTGAGGTGGCTCAGCCGGTCGCGGCCATCGAAGGTGGCCAGCCTGCCGGCGACGTCGTCGACCATGGCGGTGAAGATTTCGCGCGTCACCGTGCGCCCGCCAAAGCGCTCGGCCAAGGAGACGACGCCGACCGGCAGCGACGTCCACGAGACGATATGATTGGCGAGCCGCGGCGAGCGGCGGCCGGTGAGGTCGATCAGCGCGATTTCGGAAGAGCCGCCGCCAATATCGAACAGGACGACGCCTTGCGTGTCGCGCTCGACCAGCGAGCCGCAGCCGGAAACCGCCAGCCGCGCTTCGGTCTGGCGATCGATGATCTCGAGCTTCAGCCCGGCCTCGCGCTCGACGCGTTCGAGGAATTCGACGCCGTTGTCGGCCGAGCGGCAGGCTTCGGTGGCGATGAGTCTGGCTTTCCTGATCTTGCGGCTGCGCAATTTGTCGCCGCAAATTTTCAGCGCCTCGACGGCGCGGTCCATCGCCGGCTGGCCGAGCCGGCCATTGGCGGTGAGCCCCTCGCCCAACCTGACGATGCGCGAGAAGGCATCGATGACGCGGAACTGGCCGTGCCGTGTGGGAACCGCGACAAGCAGCCGGCAATTGTTGGTGCCGAGGTCGAGGGCCGCGAAGACCGGAAGTTCGTGCACCGGCGGTCGGCGGGCGCCCTGTTCCGGGCGTGGCGTTTGGACGGCAGGCGAAATCGCCGGCGCAACAGGCTGCTTCGACTCCAAAGCCGGGGCAGCGGCTTTACCTGTCGATCGATTGTCCTGGGGATGAGCTTCGTCGCGCGCAAAAACCTTGCGCCCGCGCCTTCGCTTGCGCCGCTTCTTGGGCTTGCCCTTCTGGTGATGCGTCGCGTCGCCCGCCTGGCCGTCGGCGGAGCGTGGCTCCGTCGGGCGGCGTTGCTGCCAACCGGCTGCCCCCGAGCCAGATGGCCCTGGGGAAGCGCTGGACGCGCCCACCTCCGACGCGCCTGCGCCGGTGTCGCGGTCTTCCACTGTCGTTCCTTCCGGCGCCGCGCGAACCGATGAAGGACGCAGCAGGCGCTTTGGCATGTTTCAAGTTGCCGCCAGAGTAACAGCGCCGTGCCCGATCACCAAGAGCCGCACGCTGAATTTTGCCGGCTGGAGCGCGAGCCGCCTTTTCGCCCGCAGCCGTAATGTACCCGCAAGGCTGGATTGGTAGCGCGGACGCCAGCGAAGACTACGCTGGTCGAAGCCAATGCCTCATCGCTTGCCGTTTGCGCCGCTTTCGGTGCTGGCGGACCTTGCCGGCGGCCGGCGCGACAAGTGTTCGCGGTTGAATAGCCGGCTTCAATGAGGCATTTCTGAAATGAACGGAAGAAGCTGGGCGGTCGGCCTCCCACCATCAAGCGAAAAGGAAGCGGACAGGCAACGCATGGCAGTGAGGCAATGAACTGGAGACGCTATTTCTGGCCGGTCGTCGGCTTCGCCGCGGTGATCTTCTCGCTGCTGTTGCTCTGGCACGAGCTGCGCGGCATCTCGATCGACGATGTCTGGGACGGGCTTGCCGCCATTCCAACGCGCGGCTGGGTGCTGGCCGGGCTGAGTTCCGTCATCGCCTATGCCGCGCTCGCCGGCTACGACCACATCGCGCTGCTGCATATCGGCAAGCGTGTATCATGGCTGTTCGTGACGCTGTGCTCCTTCACCACCTACGCGCTGTCGCACAATATCGGCGGCTCGGTKTTYTCMGGCGCSGTSATCCGCTATCGCGCYTAYGGCACCAGGGGCCTGACSGGMCAGGATGTCGGCGTGCTGGTGGCGATCTGCTGGATCACCTTCGTGCTCTCAAGTGTGCTGGTCGGCGGCCTGGTGCTGGTGTTCGAGCCGCAGATCATCGATCGTTTTTCCGGCGCACCGCACCACGGCTTGGCAATCGCCGCCGGGATTGTCCTTTTGATTCTGGTCGGCGCCTACATCTTCGGCAGTTGGCTGCACCTGAATCCCCTGAAGATCGCCAGCTTTCAATTGCACTATCCCGCACTGCCGATCGTCGCCAGGCAATTGCTGATCGGCCCAATCGAACTGCTTGCCGCCGCCGCAATCATCTTCTTCGCCCTGCCCGAATTGCACAATCCCGGCTATTTCGTCGTGCTCGGCGTCTTTCTCGTCTCCTTCTCGGTCGCGCAGATATCGCATGCGCCCGGCGGGCTTGGCGTGTTCGAGGTGGTGTTCCTCGCCGGGCTTTCCGACATGGACCCGGTCGGCGTGCTGGCGGCGCTGCTGGTGTTCCGGCTGTTTTATCTCATCATCCCGCTGATTCTGGGCTTGGGCGTGGTGCTGTTCTTCGAACGCTCGCAATTCGGCCGGACAGAGAGCTGAGGCGCGGACTGGGCTTTGTGCTCGTGCCTGCGCGCCATATGAAACCCGGCGTCTGAAACCGGCCGACAAAACGTGACGATTGAACCGCAGAGCAGGCTTGACTATTTTCC
>NZ_JBFUGJ010000530.1:0-2880 GCF_056402975.1 Mesorhizobium sp. P3_A9
CCGACCGACGGCAGGCCGTAGAAGATCAGGAACAGCTGCACCAGGAGCGGCGTGCCGCGGAAGATCCAGACATAGAAGCGCACCAGCGCGACCAGCGGCTTTGGCCCGAACAGCCGGCCAAGCGCTGCCCCCAGGCCAACCGTCAGGCCGAGGACGAAGGATAACAGCGTCAACGGCACGGTGAAGATCAGAGCGGCCCAGAGCAGCGAAGGCAGCGACTCCAGCATCAGTTGCAGCCAGTGCGGCACGAAAGGCCCTCCAGAATGAATGGTCGAAATGCGAATTCAGGCGCCATATCACGMSAAAAGCGGCGAGCCGTCAAAGACGGCTCGCCGCTGGATGCCTTGCAGGGCGACAATCAAACCCCGCCTCGAAAAACTACTTCGAAACGTCCTGGCCGAAATAGGTGTCGGCGATCTTCTTGTAGGTGCCGTCGGCCTTGATGTCGGCCAGCGCCTTGTTGATGGCGGCGACCAGCTCGGGATCGCCCTTGCGCACGATGACGCCGGAATAGTCGGCGTTTTCCTCTTGCGCGGCGATCTTCACATTGGCGTCGGGCTTGTGCTTCTTGAAGTCGAGGAAGGACAGGCTGTCATTGATGGTGGCGTCGGCGCGGCCGGTCAAAAGCAGTTGGATCGACTGGTCGAAACCGTCGGTGCCGACCAGTTCGGCGCCGTTCGTCTCAGCCAGCTTGCCGAAGTTCGAGGTCAGCGACTGCGCCGACTTCTTGCCCTTGAGATCGGCAAAGGTCTTGATGTCGGTGTTGTCCCCGCGCACGATCAGCACGGCCTTGGAGGCGATGTAGGGATCGGAAAAGTCGTACTTTGCCTTGCGGGCGTCGGTGATGCCGACCTCGTTGATGACGGCGTCATAACGGCTGACGTCGAGGCCCGCGATCAACCCGTCCCATTTGCCTTCGAGGAACTCGACCTTGACGCCAAGCTTGTCGCCGATTGCCTTGGCGATCTCGACATCGAAGCCGACCAGCGCGCCCGAAGCGTCATGATAGGTGAAGGGTGCGTAGGTGCCCTCGGTGCCGACCTTGAAGGTGCCGGCCTGCTTGATCTGATCAAGATTGGCGCCGGCATGGCCTGATGCGACAGCCAGAACCTGCAGCGTTCCAGCGACGATAAACGACTTGAGCCATTTCATTTTTCTGTGATCCCGTCCTTGGCCGGTTGCCCGGCATGTTGTGAGGGCTGGAAAATGGCAGATGCAACCGGAAAAAATAAGGAACTGAATTTCAAAAACAGAGCATTTCCGAAATCAGATTCTCGAAACGTCGTTTCTTGGCGACATTCGAAGTCGTTACTGGCCCGTGCTGACATCGCTCAAGCAAGATGATCCGCCTGGCAACAGCCAGGGAACCATTCCCGCACACCACACGTTTTGGCTGTTCTAGGGCGCGACGCCGCGATTTCAACCGGTGCCCTGCCAAGTTCGTAACCTCAGTCATAGCGCCTGAGCCAGGGAGCACCTCATGATGCAAGACACGGCAGGACGGATCATGGTCCGCGCGGCGATGAAGGCGCCCTACCTCGAACGGGACGAGGAACATCGGCTGGCCTTGCTCTGGAAGGAAGACAACGACCAGAACGCGTTGCACTGCATCACCGTCGCCCATATGCGGCTGGTCATTTCCATGGCCTCCAAATTCCGTCACTACGGCCTGCCGCTCGGCGACCTGATCCAGGAAGGCCATGTCGGCCTGCTCGAGGCCGCCGCCCGCTTCGAGCCCGAACGCGAAGTGCGGTTTTCGACCTATGCGACGTGGTGGATCCGCGCCTCGATGCAGGATTACATCCTGCGCAACTGGTCGATCGTKCGCGGYGGGACSAGTTCKGCGCARAARGCTCTGTTCTTCAACCTGCGRCGGYTGCGTGCCCGGCTGGCGAACGGCGCGGAGCCGCTTTCCAACACAAGCCTCTACCGCGAGGTGTCGGTTGCGCTTGGCGTCTCCGAGGCTGACGTGGCGATGATGGATTCACGGCTCTCCGCGCCCGACTCCTCGCTGAACGCGCCGCTTGCCGACGATGCGGGCGCCACCGAGCGGATGGACTTCCTGGTCTCGGACGACCCCCTGCCCGATGAGATTGTCGGCGACAAGATCGATGTCGCACGTCGCTCGCTGTGGCTGAAAGAGGCCCTTCACGCGCTCAATGCACGGGAACTCAGGATCATCGAGGAACGCCGGCTGAACGATGACGGCGCCACGCTCGAAGCACTCGGCGAGACGCTCGGCATTTCCAAGGAACGCGTCCGCCAGATCGAGGCCCGCGCCATGGAAAAGCTCAAGGTCGCGCTGGTGAAACAGAACCCGGAATTTCTGGCGACAGCCGCCTGATCCCAATACAGAGATTCGAGATATAAAACATAAGATTTATCTTAAATAAGATATTCCACGATCACGGGAGAATCTATTCTTTTTAATCTGAGGATTGTGATTTCTCTAAAAGACCAAAGCATGGCAAAAAGCCTCTTTAGGCTACAAGACCATAACAACTATGGGTTTTGCCATGCTGAAACGCTGCGCGTTCCTTGCTGCCTTGATCCTCATGACCCTGTCGACATTCGACGCACGCGCCGATCGAAGGGTTGCGCTCGTGATCGGCAATTCGCAGTATCGGGAAATCCCGGCCCTCAAGAATCCGAACAAGGACGCTGAGGACGTTTCGAACACGTTCCGGCAGGCCGGCTTCGACGTCTTCGTCGCCAAGGACGTGACCAAGCTCCAATTCGAAGAGAAGTTCCGCAACTATCTGGCCGCAGCCGACGGCGCCGATCTCGCCGTCGTCTATTATTCCGGCCACGGCTTTCAGATCGGGGGCCAGAATTTCCTGATCCCGGTCGATGCGTCGTTGAAGGATGCGGCCGACATGG